>NZ_JAZDXA010000035.1:0-54793 GCF_040170545.1 Sphingobium sp. MK2 | reverse complement strand
CAAACTCGACCCTAGCAAAATCAAGTACTTACGATCTCGTGTTCACTGCGCGTTCCGCCAGCGCTGTCCAACTTGGGCATGGGATGCTGAGGAAATATGCAAGAAAATCACGCTTGAAGAGAAGGGCAAGCCGAAACATGAGGGCGATTGGCATATTGATCCAGCAACGGTGAAAAACTGGCGGAAGGGGACGCGTCCAAGTCAGTATAACCCTGTCGAGGATTTATTTTTTGCTGACAGGCCGTCGTACGATGTGTGGAAAGCTGACTTTCGCAGCGCATATTTGAAATTGAAAAAGCCGGGCGCGCCTCGGAAGGGTACGTTCGTACAAATACACAACGATACAGACGCCATTGATCAGGTTCGGCCATCTGCATCGGGCGATGGTATTGCTGGTAGCAGCCCTGACGAAAGTATTTCAGTCTTGACCGCCTATCTCCAAACGGCATCGGCCTTGTGGGACCGAGTGGACACAATCGGCGACTGGGGGCCGAGCGGCGGTCGGTGGAAGCTTTCGGAGATCTATGTGCCGGTGCTACTGCGGCCAAGTTTTACCCGGTCGTTGCTACCGGGCGCAGAGGAGCCTGCTAACACCAATATCGAAGCGCGATCCGAAAATCAGGCCGGTGCCAGTATTGGCGAGGATACGCATACAAGGCTTGGTGCGCATATGCTGGTCAGCAACCGCATCGCCATTTTCGGGCGGGCGGGTATCGGTAAATCCTGCTTCTTGCGGTCGATATCCCTTGCTTATGCGGCACGCTGGCTCGGTGATACTAATCGATGGGAGGAACTCAGTGCCCCGCATGAATTGCTCGATATCCCCCTGCTTCCGGTTTTTCTCGATCTTCGCAGGCTCCAGTCGCCGAAAGCCGGGGACACGTGGGACGCGCTGATAAGGGAGGCGTCACGGCATCTTTCGCCAGAATTGGGCGATACGGCATTGACGCTGCCAGAAGCGATCTTGAGCCACATACGCAGTCATGGTGACACCTTGTTGCTGATAGACGGCCTTGATGAGATCACCGACCAAGCGATGGCCCGGCTGATCGTGGATATGATCGATCAATCGCAACGCGCCTATCCCCGTATCCAGGTTATGATGGCCAGTCGATGGAGCCAGGGACGTCTCGTGCGGGGCAGCTTCCGGGCGTTGGAAGTTGAGTTGAGCGACCTTTCCATCGCGCAGCGCGACCGGATGGTGTCTGTTCTGTATGCACATGCTGGTGTGGCGCAACCCGACGAGCGGGCACGAGAGTTTGCCGAACAGATTTCGCGTACGCCGATCCTGTTGCAGGCAACGCGCCTCCCGCTGTTCCTTGAACTGCTGGCCGCCGACCTTGATCTATCCGGCCGGGCGCTGGACTTTCATGATGATAGTTTGGCGCGCGCATTGCTGAATGTCCTGATCGAACGACGGGCTGCTACCAGCGGCTTGCGCGACATTTCAGGCTGGGAACGACCGGCGGGACACATCGCCTTGCGCGCACTGCAATCCACTGGCGCGGCGGTGGACGGGCCATTTCTGTCGTTTGAACTTGATCGGGCGTTCGATTTTCTCGGCCAGTCGGTTGAAATCGGTCGGCAATCAAACAGTGATGCCTATCGCCGCGCGATGATCGACAGCGGGCTTTTGCGTAACCGACCATTGCCTCCCGACTATTATCATGAAGCCCAATATGACTTCGTGATTGATGAGATCAGAGATTGGCTGGGCGTCTCAGCCATGTTCGGCAACTGGTCGCCTGACAGCGGGGGGCAATCACCCGATGCCGACGAGGCGATCCATGCACTTCTGGGATCAATAGAAGCGCGCATCCCGTTCGCTCGATGGGACCAACTTCGCCTGATGCTGCTGGAGATGCCCGAACCCGCAGCCCGTCGATTCCTCGATCGCGCTACTTCCGAACCGGACAATCTGGCCTTCATATTTCAGGTCATGCAGCATGGCCGCGCGCCGGGGGGGCAACAGGCATGGGAAGCCGTTCGGCGATGTTGCGCACTGGTAGCGCCGGGGGACACACCGGAAACCAGTGAAGAGATATTTGCCAGGCTACGGGAAGACTTTGGCGGCCCGGAATTAAGCCCTAAGCCGTGGGGAACCATTCTTGGTCTTTATGGCGACCGGCTGCCCGGCGCTTCCCGGTCACTCCATAGCGCTATCGATCAACGGGATTGGCTGCAAGAGCCGACGCTCGTTGACGACATCCGCTCGCGCATCGCCGGGGCTGATCCACTCGCCGCCTGCGCGGCAATGTTTGAAGTGCTCAATTGGGCGTTCGCTACCCAGCCCTACGTTCTGCAAGCAGCAGAACGGCGCACGCTAGAAGGCGTCGTGCGTATCATGCTTCCCCTTCTTGAATGTGCGGACAGCCGAGCCGATTTTGCCGCTTGGACACTCAACTGGCTGTGTATGGCCAGTGTTGGCATCAGCCCGTGGATTGATCCTGACGTTGTAGATCGGGAGGCGCTTGCGCGCATGATGGGCGAGAAAAGGCGTACCGCTCTCGCGCACCGGTCAGCGGCGGTAATGCTTTCTAAAATCGCTCGCCTCACGGTTGCCGATCCGCACCTTCATTGGTTGGATAACGCGAGGCGGCAAAAATTCTTCGGTGCGAATCCCGTGAAAAAGCGCATATATTCCGGTCGCGATGAGGATGTAAACGCAATCCTTTCGGCTCTTAGAAACACCAACGACTGGTACTCGCGTGGTATTCTAGCTCTTTCCGCCCTGGAATTGGGCGTGGATCATATCTATTGCACCGACGTCGCGATTGATTTCGCCCTCAATCGATCGGAGCGCGCGATTCAGGATAGAATCGTGGCTGCATTGGGGACTAACGATAAACCAAAGATGGTTCGTCAACTCTCGAAACTGCTATCTAGCGAGAATGAACGCTTGCGTATTCAAGCAGTTATGGCGCTACTGGGGGAAGCAGACCGTACAACGGTGCAGCAGTTACGAGCATCCGGCGAATCATCCCAATGGCAGGCGGATATATTGTGGATCATCGATGATGCCTTACGTAAATAGTCATTTATTGAAATCGTACAGAGCTAAAAATTGCCGCTTTTTACGCTCATCAACGTCCTCTGCATAATATGATCCCAATACAATGCCATATTCGTCAAGATCGACGACCTCATCATCATCTTCAAATGCACTTAAAAACTCACGTTCCCGCCCTGGAGGCACGAATATATAGTAATATGCCTTCTTTCCTGTAGTGTCTTTTCCACTAATTTCGTGGACTGAGCCCGCATTATTCGCGATGTCTCGTTTTACCAAATATAAATGAAACGGTTCAATTGCATGAAGTGGTGATCCGTCTAAATCACTGCTTTTGTCAAACTCTAGAGTAAAACTGCCAACGGAACTATGCGCCGTAAAAGCCTTCAGGTCGGAAAACTGCACCTCCCTATGATCGCTACCGTCTTGCCACGACATACCAGCCGTTGTCACCGAGAGGGTTTCATGCACCCGACTATCAATGGCAAATATCATTCCGCTGTGGTGCGTGACCTCGTAGCGCTCAGAGGACAGTAGTTGCTGCTGTTCGTTGCGTAAATATTCAACCGTTTCGACAACCGCTGCACGAGTGGCGCGTTGCTCCAACTTCATGTAGTCTAGTGCATCGATTGCGGAAGGTTGTCCTATGCGTGCAAGGGCGGCATCCAAGAATTTTTGGTCACGACCGGCGTTGCTAGGGTCAACTTCGAGAAACGCGCTGTCAAAACCGGCATCCGGGTCTCTGAAGGAGAGAATCGATAAAAACGGGATTCGGAGCCGTTGCTCAACGCCCCCGAAACTCAGCGTGACGAGAAAAGCGTCGTTATCACACGCGGGTTCGTCATAGCTGTTCTGAATAACGACCGTCATATCGTGCGGATGACGTACTGCGAGGTCATCCGAAATGACCACGCCGGGAAAATGCGTGAGAAACTTGATGTAGAAATGATGGCCAAAGGGCAGGCGCCCGAGAAGCGCTGCCTGTCGCAAGGTGAACACCGCTATCGCCCGGGATGCTCGTTGCGCGTCAATCTGCAAGCGAGCCGCAGCGGAAGTGGAGTCCACCTCGATCACATCCGGGGGAGCTTCTTCCAGCATCACAAACCCATCGCCACCCCATCGCGCCATGCGAATCGCGGCCAGCGGCAAAGAAATACGACCATGCTGGTTGTCGTAACTGAACATATTGGGCAAAAGCTCAAATGAACTGCATGTTCGATCAATCTTTTGAATGACCTCGGGGGCATGAACCGCGCCCAGAATGTTTTGCTGGGCTCCGGGCGAATAGTTGTCGATCATAAGTTCTAGGAAGGATGGACCTGCTAGGCCCGTTTCTTGAACGACATTCCGCATCGTCCACGCGAGAACCGCTCGACGTACCTTATCAAGGCTTGCTCCGTAATCGACGCGGTTGAGAGGCTCCAGAACAGCCAGCGCATCGCCCACATAAGCAACAAGGCCATGCGCCTCGCGCAGGCTGCTAGGGGTCATTTCGGGAAACTCAACCCCGAAATCCTCCGATGGATCGACAAGGCCCATTAATGCATTGATGGGCACCTCTAAGCGCGCCGGTTCGCCCGAAAAGGTAAGTGTGACCGCGAACCGATCTGTTTCGACCACTAGCTCACGGAACAGATTTTGAAGAACAAAGGTTAGCTGAGGCGCATACTTCGCTCGCAAATGAGCAGGGATCTCCACACCCGGTACGGTGAGGTCGATGGTGAGATAAAAATAGTGCTTCCCCGGAAGCGTTCCTAGCAGCTTGGTTCGGCGCAAGACATCTAGCGCGACGGAGCGGCCAGCGTGGCCGACCAAAAAATCATAGTCAAACGCCATAATTTTCCAACGATTTTGCCTCGGTTGTAACCCATATTATGAACAAACTGCGTGATGGCAAGCCGGTGATAAAATTGCTTGGTGTATGCTAAAAAAGGGCGTTCGCTTCCCATTCTTGATTACCAGTAGATGGGCAAGAGGAAGGCGTTGCCCACTATTATTCTAAAGCTAAAGGCAGAGATTACGCTAATGCCCCGCCAGAACAGTTTACGACTCAGGCGAGCAAAACCGGACTCGCACACATTGGCGCAACAGGCTGGATATATGAAGCGGCCAGTGTCACCGCCCCTGCCATAGTCGAAGACGCTGGCAGTCGGGCACGTATATTCAAGCCAAAACCCGGCATCACCATTCCCATGAAACGAAGTCATAGCGTCACTCACCTCCCGGCTCCGTTTGCCTGATTCCCCTTGGAACAGAGCAGCTTCAACGCATTCAGCGCAGCCTCCCGTCGCCTTGCAAGCGCGTGATAACGATCATCCACGCGAATGGGGCCTGACATTCCCAAGCTATCATAATGTTCCTCGAATGCGCCGCACGCAGCGATAGCTTCATCCACCGCGACGACCATAGGCGCGTCGGGAATTTTTCGTTCGAGCCATTGCAGCAAGAGAATGCCTGCCTTCGTCGCCCTTCGGCTTTCATATGCGCGCTGGCTGTCGGAAAGCCCGGCTTCATGAGCAATCGCGAGCGCGGCCTTGTCCGTATCCGGCCATATGCGCATCCGGCGATTACGCGGACGCTCATCGAAATTGAAATTCGCCGGATAACTGTAGTCCGGCACAAACACGATGCGCGTTTGGCCTTTTGGCTTGGGCGTGATGTCGAATAGCTCGCCGGTCGGATCGGCCCACACGCAATGAAATTCGGCGGTGAGCATTGCGGTCGGCCATTCCCAAATAGCCCAACCCAATACCGGCGCTCCCCCCATCGCGCGGACCTTCTCGTTCACGCCATCAATGCACCAGCCGAACAGGCCATAGCCATCCGCCACGACAGGCACGAAGCGGGCAGGCTCCGAGCCGAGGCTATCTGCAAATCTGACGACCGCATCGCTAATTTCCTCCGGCGTGGACTCATGGCCGCCATTCGGATTTCTCTGTTCCGCCGCGAATTGTTGAGCAGCGGCAATCCTGATCTCGTCGAACATCATAATCACGGTGCGAGTATACCCCCTTTAGAAAACGTCGATCCACAATTCCTTGTTGTGCGCTTCACCAGCATCGTCATCCCAATGCAGGCGCACATGCGCACGCCGAGGGGATTGGTGATGGACACTCGTGATCAGCTCCACTGATTGGTGCCGCTCCAGAACCTGCAAAGGGAACTTCTGTTGCAACTCATGTTGACCGACAAGGCTTTCGCCCGACAGCATTTCCAGCCGCACGTTTCGAGCAGGCACCATGCCCTTGTTGAAGACCTTGAGGCGATAATTGTTCTTGCCGATCTTGATGAAGGTGGCACTCACATCCGCTTTCCGCTGCGATTGCGAGTCTGATGCCTCCTTGTCGATCAGTAACTGATTCAACCGCTCCGCCGTCTCCGCAAACGCGCTTTGTCGCTTGTTAAAACGGCCCGTCTGGATCGCTGACCAGATCGCCACGACAAGAGCCAGAAAGGCAGCGACATCCGATAGCGTGAATGACAGCGCCATCATTTGAACCGGATATGCTTCGAGCCGCTGAACGTCTTTTTGAAAGCGTTCCGCATTTCCTGTGTCACGTCCCTCAAGACCTCCGCTTTCACCTCATCCACCTCGGCGGCAATGACCTCGCCGTTTTCCCGGATCAGTTCTTCGCGTGTGAAACGGCGATCGCATCCGACACAGCGCAGCGGCGCATCGTCCTCGCCGTCGCGCTCAAAATCCTTCTGCCCGCAGGTGGGGCACATCAGCGCAATCGATCGACGGTGTTTTTTGGCGTCCATGTTCTAACTCCATTGCTGGACGATGGGAACATATCAAGTCCAAGGGTGTGTTGGAAGCCCAGATAGGATACGCGTTGCCTTCGGCACGCGCTCTCGGCGCTTCGCCCCCGGAGCCTTTAGTCTCCGCCTTCGGTTTCGATCGCTAACGCGGCTTAGGGCCAGCCCCCGGCGCGCTGCGAAGCGCCTTTCGCCCAGCTTCCTCCATTGCATTACGTGCAGCCGGTTCCCCGCAAAGCCGCTTGCTCCGCTTGCACCCCCGGTCTCGCCGACGGGCAGGGTTTCAGAGTCGTCCTGAAACCCAAGCCAAACGGAGGAAACTATGGGAGCAACCATCACCACAAGCCAGACCGAACAACCCCGTATCTATGTCGCGTGCCTCGCCGCGTATAACAAAGGCATCCTGCATGGGGCGTGGATCGACGGCGCGCAGGAGGCATGGGCGCTATGGGATGAGGTCGCCGCCATGCTGGCCGCGTCGCCCATCGCCGGGGCCGAAGAATGGGCCATCCATGACCATGAGGGGTTCGGCGGCGTTCGCATCAGCGAACATGCGAGCCTCGACACCGTGGCGGAACTGGCCAGCTTCATCGCAGAGCATGGGGCATTGGGCGCGGCGCTGTTGGATCATTGCAGCGGTGATCTTGAGGAAGCCCGCGAAGCGTTGGAGGATCGCCACCTTGGCACTTATCCCAGCCTTGCCGATTATGTGCAGGAGCTGACGGAGGAAACCACCGCCATCCCCCACGCGCTGCGCTACTATATCGACTATCAAGCTATGGCCCGCGATGCTGAAATCAACGGCGATCTTTTCACGGTGCAAACCGCGTGGGACGTCGTGCATGTATTCGCGGGGGGCTGACATGGAACCGCAGACCTACCGCTTTGTATGGCAGGACATCGGGATCGAAGCCAGTTATACGCCCCTCAAATGGAATGTGATTGCCCATCTGGTGATTCGTAGCGTCGAACCGCGCGGTGCAGCGCTGCCCATTACCGCCACCGGCTACCGTTCGCATTTCCACCGGCCCGGAACCATTGAGGCGCTGGGCGGCGACGTGGTGGCACAGGTCATCGCATGGCTGGATGAAGAAGCAGCGACGAACCCCGAATGGCGCGCCTATGTCGAAGCCAGCAAGCAGGGGGACTTGTTCGCGTAAAACGCGGGCCTGTGGAGCGCCTTACGGTTTCGCTGGACACCCAAGCAGCCCGTGATAAAAACACCACAACCTGCACAAAAGGAGAGAGGCGGCCTGCACAGTTTCTGCACAGGCCAATTAAGCTCTATTTTTATGTATAGAAACAGCGGCTTATTTTAGCTTTTTCTTTGCGCGGGGATGACGATAATTATCGTATGAAACCGTTGGAATCTGCTGCGGCAATGGCCTCAGCTTCGGCAAGTAGCGCCTCCAGCGGGCCAATATCCGCGTCACTCAGCGGAACATCAAGAGCCGCAACGCGATCTCTGATATCGTCAAGTTGTGGGTCAGCAACAGGTCTAGTGGTGAAGTTGTCCCAGTCCCATGGTCCATCGGTTCCGTCCAGAAAGCCTTTGAGATAGTCGACGACTTGCTCTGGCGAGAGATTTCTTGGCTTCTCGAACGGTATCATGACCAGCTTCACCACAAGAAAAACCGGCAACAGAGGGATCGCCACAATACATCCGGCCATATTGGCTAAAGTGCGAATTCCGAACTCAGGTGGTTGATAGGGCATGCCCTAAGCAATATAGCGAAGCCCACCGCTTCTCCACCCCCCAAATCCTTGCCCTGCCCCCCGCGCCCGGCTAAGGCCCGCGCGTCATGACTCGCACCCTCACCTTCGCCATTCCCAAGGGCCGCATCCTCGATGAAGCGCTGCCCTTGCTCGCCAAAGCCGGTATCGAGCCGGAGGCGGAGTTTCATGACAAGAAAAGCCGGGCGCTGCGCTTCGCCACCAACCGCCCCGACGTGTCGATCATTCGCGTGCGCGCGTTCGACGTCGCCACCTTCGTCGCCCATGGCGCGGCGCAGATCGGCATCGTCGGATCGGACGTGGTGGAAGAGTTCGACTATTCCGAACTCTACGCGCCGGTGGACCTCGACATCGGCCATTGCCGCCTGTCGGTCGCCCAGCCCGCCGACGCCGCCGACGAAGATGAAGCCGCGATCAGCCATGTCCGCGTCGCCACCAAATATCCGCACCTGACGCGCAAATATTATGAAGCGCGCGGGCTGCAGGCGGAATGTGTGAAGCTCAACGGCGCGATGGAATTGGCGCCTTCGCTGGGGCTTTCGCGCCGGATCGTCGATCTCGTCTCGTCGGGTGCGACGCTGAAGGCCAATGGCCTCGTCGAAACTGACATCATCATGCCGATCTCCGCCCGCCTGATCGTCAACCGTGCTGCCTATAAGATGCGCTCGGCGGAACTCGCGCCGATGGTCGAGGCGTTTCGTCGGGCTGTGGGGGTCAAGGATGCGGCGTGAAAAAGGAAATCGCCCCTCCCTTTTAAGGGAGGGGTTGGGGTGGGTCGCGACCGGAGGGAGCATCCGCCCTATCGAGATGTCGGCTAGCTCGCTTCGCTCGCCACCCACCCCCGTCCCCTCCCTTGAAAGGGAGGGGGGATAAACACCATGACCCAACGCCTTACCACCACCTCGCCCGACTTCGCCGCCGCCTTCACCACATTGGTCGATGCGCGCCGCGAGGCTGATGACGATGTCTCGCGCGATGTCACCGCGATCCTCAAGGCCGTGCGCGCGGGCGGCGATGCGGCGCTGGCGGACTATACACAACGCTTCGACCGGCACGACCTGAACGTCAGCGGATGGGCGGTGACGCCCGCCGAATGCCGCGCTGCGCTCGACGGCATTTCCACGACCTTGCGCGACGCGCTCGAACTCGCCGCCGCGCGCATCACCGCCTATCATGAAAAGCAGCGTCCGGTGGACAGCGACGGCGTGGACAGCGACGGCGTGCGCCTCGGCGCGCGGTGGAGCGCCGTGGACGCCGCGGGCCTTTATGTCCCCGGTGGCCGCGCCGCCTATCCCAGCTCGCTGCTGATGAACGTCATACCGGCCAAGGTCGCGGGCGTTAGCCGTATCGCGATGGTGACGCCGACGCCGAATGGCGAGATCAACCCGCTGGTGCTGGCCGCCGCGCAGATTGCAGGGATCGAGGAAATCTGGCGTGTCGGCGGGGCGCAGGCTGTCGCCGCGCTTGCCTATGGCACCGACCGGATCGCGCCGGTGGACGTCATCACCGGCCCCGGCAATGCCTGGGTCGCCGAAGCCAAGCGGCAGCTTTACGGCGTGGTCGGCATCGACATGGTTGCAGGCCCATCGGAAATCCTGATCGTCGCTGATGCCAAGAATGATCCCGACTGGATCGCCGCTGACCTGCTCAGCCAGTCGGAACATGACCCGACCAGCCAGTCGATCCTCTTTACCGACGATGCCGCTTTTGCCGACGCGGTCGAACAAGCCGTGCAGCGCCGCCTGCCGCTACTGTCGACGCAGGCCGTCGCGACCACCAGTTGGGAAGCCAATGGCGCGATCATCGTCGTGCGCGATTTCGAAGAGGCGATGCCGCTGGTCAACCGGCTCGCCGCCGAACATCTCGAACTGGCGGTGGATGATCCCGACGCGCTGTTCGCCAAGGTGCGTCACGCAGGCTCGGTGTTCTTGGGTCGCATGACGCCCGAAGCGGTCGGCGATTATGTCGCCGGGCCGAACCACGTCCTGCCCACCGGCCGCCGCGCGCGCTTTTCGTCGGGCCTCTCGGTGCTGGACTTCATGAAGCGCACCAGCTTCCTGAGCCTCGATCAGGCATCCATCGGCGCGATCGGCCCGGCGGCGGTCGCGCTGGCGGAAGCGGAAGGCTTGCCCGCCCATGCCGCATCCGTGGCGTTGCGCCTGAAGTAACACAGGCGTAGGGGGCATCCGATGAACGAACGATCCAAATCCCGCTCCGCTGCGCGCCTTGCCGCGGTCCAGGCGCTCTACCAGCTCGAAATGGAGGGCACGCCGCTCCACATCCTGCTGCATGAATTTCACACCCATCGCCTTGGCGCAACGATCGAGGATGTGACCTATGCCCCGGCCGAACAGTCGTTTTTCGACGATGTCGTGTCCGGCGTGGACAAGCGCCGCGACGAGATCGACGCGCTGATCGCCGCCCGCCTGTCGAGCGGCTGGAGCCTCGACCGGCTCGACAAGCCGATGCGCCAGATATTGCGCGCAGGCACCTATGAATTGCTCGCCCGCGCCGATGTCGGCACCGGCACGGTCATCAGCGAATATGTCGATGTCGCCCACGCCTTTTACGACAAGCGCGAATCGGGCTTCGTCAACGGCCTGCTTGATGGCGTGGCCAAGGATGTGCGGGCGTAATCACCGCCCTCCGTTCGTTTCGAGCGAAGTCGAGAAACCTGCGCGCGGCGTTTCTCGACTTCGCTCGAAACGAACGGAGGAAAGCATTTCGGATCAGCGGTGAGAAGGTTAGACTCCTGCCATGTCCGCCGAATCCCGCTTCCTCACCCTGTTGCGCCTGCTGGCGAACGATCCCGCCGCGCAAGGGTTGATGGATGATGTCGCGATCCTACCCGTTGGCGACACGCGCCTGATCCTGACCAGCGACACGATGGTCGAGGGCGTCCATTATCTCCCCACCGACCCGCCCGCCGATATCGGCTGGAAACTCGCCGCGGTGAACCTGTCCGATCTGGCGGCGAAGGGCGCGCGGCCGGTCGGCTGCCTGCTCAACTATGCGCTGTCGGGCGACGAAGACTGGGACGCGGCCTTCATCGCGGGGCTGGGCGAAGCGCTCGATCGCCACGCCATGCCGCTACTCGGCGGCGATACTGTCGCCATGCCGCTCGCCAGCGCGCGCAGCTACAGCCTGACCGCCATCGGGGAGGCAACCGGCCCCATTCCCACGCGGAACGGCGCGCAGCCGGGCGATATCCTCTACGTCACTGGTCCGGTCGGCGACGCGGGCATTGGCCTTGATCTCGCCCGTGCCGATGCGGCCGCGTCCGGCCCACTGGTCGATGCTTATCGCCGCCCGCGCCCGCGCCTGGCCGAAGGCGCGCTCCTTGCCCCCCACGCCAGCGCCATGATGGACCTGTCGGACGGACTGTTGATCGACACGCAGCGCATGGGCCAGGCCAGCGGCGTCGCGATCATCATCGACCATATCCCCCTTTCCCCGGCGCTCGAAAAGGCGCGCGGGGCCAGCACCGCGGTCCAGATCGCCGCCGCCCGCGCGGGTGATGATTATGAACTGCTTTTCGCGATGCCGCGTGGGCTGGCTCCCCCGGTGCGCGCCATTCCCGTCGGCCATGTCAGCGCGGGCGCGGGCCTCACCCTGATGATCGACGGTGCCATCGTGCCGTTGCCCGACCGGCTTGGCTGGGAACATTAATCCTCCCCGGTACGGGGAGTTCAACAGAGTCACGTGCCTCTGTTGAACAGGCGAAGCCTGACGGAGGGGGCTAGCCCCTGGCACCGCATTGCGCCGATAGCCCCCTCCACCACGCCCTTCGGGCATGGTCCCCCTCCCCGCCAAGCGGGGAGGAAGGGCTTGACGCACGCCTTCTACCCTGTAGCTTCGCTTCACCCTATTCTCAGCCCGTTTGGACCGCTTATGTGCGTGTGCCCACTGCTGATCAACGCGGTGACCGATGCCGGACCCAACCCGTCCGGCGGCCCGCCCCTGCGCCTTTCGTTCGCCCGTCATTCCCTGCGGAGCGGCCGATGACAGCCATAACAGGGGGAGAGGAACAAGCATGCAGATCGTCTATATCGCCATAGGGTGTGGCCTGTTGGCCATCCTCTATGGCCTGTTCACCAGCCGACAGGTGCTAAGCGCGCCTGCAGGCAACGCCACCATGCAGCAGATCGCGGGCGCGATTCAGGAGGGGGCGAGAGCCTATCTCGGCCGCCAATATACCACCATCGCCATCGTCGGCGTGGTCGTGGCCGCGCTGGTCCTGCTCTTCTTGGGCGTCACATCCGCCATCGCCTTCCTGATCGGCGCGATCCTGTCGGGGGCGGCGGGTTTCATCGGCATGAACATCTCCGTTCGCGCTAATGTCCGCACCGCCGAAGCCTGTCGCGGCACGCTGCAAAGCGGGCTGACGGTGGCGTTCAGGGCAGGCGCGATCACCGGCATGCTGGTGGCGGGCCTCGCCTTGCTCGCGATCAGCGTCTTCTTCTGGTATCTGACCGGCCCTTCGGGTTACGCGCCCGACGACCGTCTCGTCATCGACAGCCTCGTCGCGCTGGCGTTCGGTGCATCGCTCATCTCCATCTTCGCGCGGCTGGGCGGCGGCATCTTCACCAAGGCAGCCGATGTCGGCGCGGACCTGGTGGGCAAGGTCGAAGCCGGCATCCCCGAAGACGACCCCCGCAACCCCGCCGTCATCGCCGATAATGTCGGCGACAATGTCGGCGATTGCGCAGGTATGGCCGCCGACCTGTTCGAAACCTATGTCGTTACCATCGGCGCAACCATGGTGCTGACCGCGCTGCTCGTCACCGGCGTCAGCAATGCCGTGTTGCTCAACCTGATGGCGCTGCCGCTGATCGTGGGCGGCGTGTGCATCATCACCTCGATCATCGGCACCTATATGGTGCGGCTTGGCTCCAGCCAGTCGATCATGGGCGCGCTCTACAAGGGCTTCTGGACCACAGCTTTGCTCTCCATCCCCGCCATCTATTATGTCACCTGGCGCACACTGGGGGACATGAACGCCGTGTTCGGTGCGGACCTGGATGGCGTAGGCGGCTATACCGGCATGGCGCTATTCTGGTCGATGATGGTGGGCCTCGCCGTCACCGGGCTTTTGGTGGTCATCACCGAATATTATACCGGCACCAATTATCGCCCGGTCCGCTCCATCGCCAAGGCGTCCGAAACAGGCCACGGCACCAACGTCATTCAAGGTCTGGCGATCAGCCTGGAATCCACCGCCCTGCCGACGCTGGTGATCGTCATCGGCATCATCGTCGCGCATCAACTGGCCGGCCTCATCGGCATCGCCTTCGCCGCCACCGCCATGCTGGCGCTTGCGGGCATGGTCGTGGCGCTCGACGCTTATGGCCCTGTGACCGACAATGCGGGCGGCATCGCCGAAATGGCGCATCTCGACGATAGCGTCCGGGTCAAGACCGACGCACTGGACGCGGTGGGCAACACGACCAAGGCGGTGACGAAGGGCTATGCTATCGGCTCGGCGGGTCTTGCCGCGCTCGTGCTGTTCGGGGCTTATACCGAGGATTTGAAATATTATAACAGCGCGCTCGGCCTCACTGCGCCGGTCGATTTCAGCCTCTCCAACCCCTATGTCATCGTCGGCCTGCTGCTGGGCGCACTGCTGCCCTATCTGTTCGGCGCGATGGGGATGACCGCCGTGGGCCGCGCGGCGGGCGACGTGGTCAAGGATGTCCGCGCGCAATTTGCCGAGAATAAGGGCATCATGGATGGCACCAGCAAGCCCGACTATGCCCGCACCGTCGATCTGGTGACGAAGGCCGCGATCAAGGAAATGATCGTCCCCAGCCTGTTGCCGGTGCTGGCCCCGATCGTGGTCTATTTCGCCATCTCGGCGGTTGCGGGCGTCTCCAACGGCTTTGCGGCGCTGGGTGCGCTGTTGCTGGGCGTCATCGTCTCCGGCCTGTTCGTCGCGCTGTCGATGACATCGGGCGGCGGCGCATGGGACAATGCGAAGAAATATATCGAGGATGGCCATCATGGCGGCAAGGGCAGCGAAGCCCATAAGGCAGCCGTGACCGGCGACACGGTGGGCGACCCCTATAAGGATACCGCCGGGCCAGCGGTCAACCCGATGATCAAGATCACCAACATCGTCGCGCTGCTGCTACTCGCCGCGCTGGCGCATGGCGGTTAGATTGACCTCAACCGACGGATAATCCGCAAAAAAAGCAGATGACGCCGCGCCGGCCCCGCCCTATTCCCTGGGGCGGGGTCGATCTGGCTGGGGGAATCGATGAAGGCTATGTTCACGTCGCTGCTGGGTGGCGCGCTTTTTCTTGCGTCGGCAGTGTCAGCCCAGGCGCCATCTTCAACGCCGCCTCCTGCCGAAGCGCCGGGCTGGACCATCAAGGATTTCGCCGCGCTGCCTTTGATGCATGCCCCGGCGCTCTCGCCCGACGGGCTCCACATTGCCAGCCGCGTTGCGGTCAATGGCGAACAATTGCTGGTCATCGCCGATGTGCATGATGGCCCAAACCGCGTCCGTTCGATTGCCGTGGGCGATAATGACCTCAACTGGTGGCAGTGGGTCAATGATGAGTGGCTGATCGCGGGCATCGGCGCGGAAAGCAATGTCCAGGGCATGCCCTGGTATGTCAGCCGCGTCGCCAGCGTTAAGCGCGACGGCAGCAAGATCAACATGCTCGCCAAATCGGCCGCCGCGCAAAATGCCGATGACGTCATCTGGGTCGCGCGCGATGGCACGCCACGCATCCTGCTCTCTTACCAGACGTCGATCTTTTACAGCGACCCCGGTTTCTGGCCGAAGGTGGATGAGATCGACGTCAGCACCGGCAAGATGCACGGGGTGATTGCGCCACGCCAATATGTACGAAACTGGTATGCCGACGCCACCGGCGCGGTGCGCATGGGCGTGGGGTATAATGACAACACTCGGACCAGCAAGCTGCTCTATCGCCCGGACGGGCGCGCCACTTTCCGCGTCGTGGATCGTGCCGATCGCCGCCGCGACGAATCACTCGTGGTGCCGCTTCTTTTCACGGCCGATCCGGGCAAGGCGATCGCCAGCGATGATCGCGAAGGCACCGATGCGCTCTACGAACTGAATCTCGCCACGCTGGAACTAGGCAGCAAGATATTTTCGGTTCCGGGCTTTGATCTGGGCGGCATCACCGAAGATGCGGCGGGCACGGGTGTCGCGGGCGTTCGCTATACCGCCGACGCGCCCGCCGTGCACTGGTTCGATGCCAATCTGGCGAAGATTCAGGCGGATATCGACAAGGCGGTCGGCGATCGGCGCGCGCGCATCGTGTCCACCAGCCGTAACGGCCAGCGCATGGTCGTGCATGTCGGCACCGCCGATCAGCCCGGCGCTTATTATTATTATGATACCGACGCCGGTGCGATGAGCGTTCTGTCGCGCGTCAGTGACCGCTTCACCACCAAGACCCGCCTCGCACCCGTCAAGACCATCCGCTACAAGGCGCGCGACGGGCTGGAGATTGCCGCCGTGCTGACGGTTCCGGCAGGACGGGATGCGAAGAATCTGCCGTTCATCCTGATGCCCCATGGCGGCCCCTTCGCCCGCGATGCGGAGGAGTGGGACTGGTGGGTCCAGTTCCTGGCGTGGCGCGGCTATGCCGTGCTGCAGCCCAATTATCGCGGTTCATCGGGCTATGGCAGCGCCTTTGCGGAAAAGGGCGAAGGACAATGGGGCCTTGCCATGCAGGACGATCTCAATGACGCGGTCGATTGGGCGGTCAAGCAGGGCATTGCCGATCCCAAGCGGGTGTGCATGGCTGGCGCCTCCTATGGCGGCTATGCCGCGATGCGCGCGGCCCAGCGCGATGCCGCCAAATATCGTTGCGCCATATCCTATGCGGGCGTGTCCGATCTCGCTGCCATGATGCGCTATGATCGACGTTTCCTCTATCATAGCACGCGCAAGGATTGGATGAAGGAGCAGGCCCCCGATTTCGCCGCCGTCTCGCCGATCCACTTCGCCGGACAATTCGCCACGCCCATTCTGCTGATGCACGGCAAGAAAGATCGCCGCGTCCAGGTGAGCCAGTCGCGCGAGATGGCGGAAAAGCTCAAGGCCGCCGGAAAGGTCGCGGGACGGGACTATATCTATGTTGAACAGCCGCTGGCCGATCATCATTTCTCGCGTGAAGCGGATCGGCTGGAATTTCTCGAAAAGCTCGACGCCTTCCTGAAAGAGCATAACCCCGCCTGATTTCAAGGGCGCTGGCCGACATATGCTGATAGGAGACACACGGCTCAACCAAAAGGATACTAGCGACCAAAGGACGCCCTTCTTAACCCTTTGTTCAGAGCCGAGGGGCACTTTGATCTATATCGGTCGGTGGGCGGGCGCAGGCCACGCCGGATTTCCCCGCCATGCGCAAACCGGCATGGCCTTGTTTGATGACCGGGTGCCGTAAAATGTCATGTGCCACATTCTTTGACGAACCGGCCCGAATTGCGGCGCTGCAACGCTATGGCATTTTGGACACGCCGCCCGAAGGCGCGTTTGACAAGGTCACCGATCTGGTGCGGACATTGTTCGATGTGCCCATTTCCGCCGTGTCGCTGGTCGATGCCGAACGCCAATGGTTCAAATCGATCACTGGCCTCGACATAGCCGAAACCGCGCGCAGCATGGCTTTTTGCGACCATACCATTCGCCAGGACGAACCGCTCGTCATCACCGACGCGCAGGAAGATCCCCGCTTTTGCGATAATCCGCTCGTCACGGGCGAACCGCATATCCGCAGCTATGCCGGGGTGCCGTTGCGCACGCCCGACGGCCATAATCTGGGATCGCTTTGCGCCATCGACATCCGTCCGCGCACCTTTTCGACCGAACAGATGGACGTGCTCAAAGGCCTTGCCCCCATCGTCGTGGAACAGATGGAATTGCGCCTGCTGGCCGAGCGTGACCATCTGAGCGGGGCGCTGACCCGGCGCGCCTTCATCGCCGAACTCGACAAGCGGATCGCGCTTTTCACCCGCCACCGCCGCCCGGCCGCCCTGGTCCTGCTCGACATCGACCATTTCAAGCAGATCAACGACCGCTATGGTCATCCGGCGGGCGACCGCGTGATCGAAGCGGTCGCGGCGCTCTGCAAAGGCCTGTCCCGCCCCAGCGATGCGTTCGGCCGGATCGGTGGCGAGGAATTCGGCCTGCTGCTGCCTGATACGCGGGATGCAGACGCACTGGCCGTCGCCAACCGGATACGCTCTGCGATCGAGCGGTTCGAAATCACCAACAATCCCCCGCTGCATGTCACCGCCAGTTTCGGCGTCGCAACGATCGGCGCAGGCCGCATGTCGAGCGAGGCCTGGCTTTCGGCCGCTGACACCGCGCTCTACCAGGCCAAACGTGCGGGGCGCAACCAAGCTGTTCTGGCCCCGATAGAAGCCGCCCGCGCCGCCTGATTGGCCCGGCGTAACAGGTTCAAAATGGACTGAAATCCGGCCTGATCCCGCCCGCAATTTTGCGCCATATCGGACCAGCTCCATAATGGTCCAGGGTCCGCTTGGCGCGGATCGCCCCTCCATCCACCCCGTCTCCCTTATCATGGGGGGAGGGCAGGGATGCGGCTCAGTTGGCCGGAAATTCGCACGAATGCGGCCCATTTTGCTGCTGAATGGCAGGGCAAGGGCTATGAGAAGGGTCAGACCCACAGCTTCTACGACGAGTTTTTCGGCATTTTCGGCGTGCCGCGCAAGCAGGTCGCTGTTTACGAACAACGGGTCAAATCGCTCGATCCCGCGCGGTCCGGCGGCTTCATCGACCTGTTCTGGCCCGGTACGCTGATCGTCGAACAGAAAAGCGCGGGCCGCAACCTCGACCGCGCCATGGCCCAGGCGCTCGATTATTATGACTGGCTGCCCGACGTGCAGCGCCCCCGGCACATGATGGTGTGCGATTTCCAGCGTTTCGAGCTGGTCGATCTGGAAACCCGCCGCGAATGGCGCTTCCCGCTCACCGACCTCAAACGCCATGTGGAGGCCTTCGGCTTCATCATCGGCGTTCAGCCGCGCCTGTTCCGCAACCAGTCGCCGGTCAACCGCCAGGCGTCGGAACTAATGGGCCGCCTGCACAATGCGCTCGCCGCCGACGGCTATGTCGGCCATGATCTGGAACGGCTGCTCGTCCGACTGCTCTTCATTTTGTTCGCCGACGATACCGGCATTTTCGAGCGCAAGGACCAGTTCCTCACCTTCCTCGAACGGCGCACCCGCGCCGATGGCCGCGACCTTGGCCGATGGCTCGGCGAACTGTTCCAGACGCTCGACACCCCGCCCGACCGGCGCCAGCAGAGCCTCGACGCCGACCTCGCCGACTTTCCCTATATCAACGGCGAACTGTTCCGCGAACGCATCGCCATGCCCAGCTTCGATGCCGCGATGCGGACGATGTTGCTCGACGCCAGCCTGTTTAACTGGGGCGATGTGTCGCCCGCCATTTTCGGCTCGCTATTCGAAAGCGTGATCGACACGGTGACCCGCCGCAAGCAGGGCGCGCATTACACGCCCGAACAGGCGATCCTCAAAGTCATCGAACCGTTGTTTCTGGACGATCTGCGCGCCGACTTCGCCCGCGCCAGCGCACTTAAATCCGGCCGCGAGCGCGCCTTGCGCGCGATGCATCAGCGGCTGGGGACGATGGCTTTCCTCGACCCGGCCTGCGGCGCGGGCAATTTCCTGGTCGTCGCCTATCGCGAACTGCGCGAACTGGAACGCGACATATTGCGCGAATTGCTCACCATCGACGGCCGGATCGAACTGGTGATGGATGTCGCCGCGCTTTCGAAACTGGATGTCGATCATTTCTTCGGCATCGAAATCGACGAATTTCCCGCCATGATCGCGCAGGTCGCGCTGTGGATGACCGACCATATCGCCAACACCCGCCTGGCCGAGGATTTCGGCCAGCATTATGCCCGCATCCCGCTGGTGAAAGCGCCCGGCATCCACCATGGCGACGCGCTGGAGCTGGACTGGAACCATGTCATCCCGGCGCAGGGCTGCACCTTCGTCTTCGGCAACCCGCCCTTTGTCGGCGCGAAATATCAGAGCGAGGCGCAGCGGTCACAGGTCCGCCGTCTCGCCGCTCTGCCCGGCAGCGGCGGCACGCTCGACTATGTCGCCGCCTGGTTCCTCAAGGCCGCCCGCTATGTCGCGGGCGGCGACGCGCGCATCGCCTTCGTTTCGACCAACTCGATCGTGCAGGGCGAACAGGTGGCGCAACTCTGGCCGCTGATCTTCCGCGCAGGCCTGGAAATCGCCTTCGCCCATCGCACCTTCGTCTGGCCCGGCCGGGCGGCGGTCCATTGCGTCATCATCGGCCTGGCCCAACGCCGCGATGAACCGGCGCAAAAGCGGCTGTTCAGCTATGCCGATGCCAAGGGCGAACCGACCGAAACCCGCCATGGCGCGCTGGCCGCCTATCTGTTCGATGCCCGCGACGCCGACCCCCATCTGGTGGTGCGGGAGGAGAGCCGACCGATCAACGGCGCACCGCGCATCGTCATCGGGTCCAAACCGATCGATGGCGGCTATCTGATCTTCGACGCCGACGCGCGGGCGAAGTTGCTGGCGCAGGAACCGGACGCCGAACCCTTTTTACGCCCCTATGTCGGCGCGCAGGAATATCTCAACGGCGGCGAACGGTGGATATTGGCGCTACAGGATGCCGCCCCGGCGGATATTCGGCAGCTTCCCACCATCCGGCAAAGGCTGCGCCAGGTGTCGGCCTACCGCCGCGGCGAGATCGCAGCACTGGGCAAAGCGGAAGAGAGCAAGAAGACGCCCGGCCAGTCGTCGCTGGCGCTGGCCGATACGCCATCGGCCTTTCACGTCACCGTCATCCCGACCCGGCCCTTCCTCGCCATCCCCGAAGTCAGTTCGGAACGCCGCGACTATATCCCGATCGGCTGGCTGGAACCGCCGACCATTCCCAGCAATCTGATCCGCATCCTTCCCGGCGCGACCCTGTGGCATTTCGCTATCCTCACCAGCCATATGCATATGGCCTGGATGCGTCAGATCGGCGGCAGGCTGGAAAGCCGCTATCGCTACTCCATCGGCCTGGTTTACAACAATTTCCCATGGCCCGATGCCACCCCGATCCAGCGCGCCAAGATCGAAACCTTCGCCCAAGCCGTCCTCGACGCCCGCGCGCTGCCCCGCAACGCGACATCGACCCTGGCCGATCTCTACGACCCCGACACCATGCCCGCGCAATTGCGCAAGGCGCATCACGACCTCGATCTCGCGATCGACCGGCTTTACCGCAAGACCGCTTTCAGCTCCGACCGCGAACGGGTGGAATATCTCTTCACCCTCTATCAGCGGCTGATCGACCCGCTCCACAATGCAAAGCGCAGCCGACCTGGTAGGCCCGCTTAAAAGTCAGGCTTTTCATAATGGGGTGGTGGGGCAATCACTTCCATCCGCTCCGACAATAGCGGCCGGAAGGACGGGCGCGACTTGAAGCCGGCATACCAGCGTCGCACCGGCTCATGCCCCTGCCAGTCGATCCCGCCCAGATAGTCCGCCACCGACAGATGCGCCGCCGCCGCGATGTCGGCGAGGCTCAGCGTACCGCCCGCCATCCAGCTACGATGGTCGAGCAGATAGTCCATATAATCCATATGCACGTTCGCACGCTTCATCGCTTCGCGCAGGATGCGGGCTTCGGGCGGCGCGCGCTCGATCAGCCGCTTCTTCATCCGTTCGTGCAGCAGCGGGCCGACCACGTCGCCATAGAAATTCTGGTCGAAAAAGGCGGTCAGCCGCCGCACTTCGGCGCGCCCGGCGGCGGTGCCGGAAATCAGTGGCACCTTTTCCACCGTCTCTTCGAAATATTCGCAGATCGCCTGGCTGTCGATCAGGGTCAGCCCCTTGTCATGATCGGCCATGACCGGCGTGGTGCCAGCAGGGTTGAGATCGAGAAATTCGTCGCGCATCGCCCAGGGCGATTCGCGGACGAGATCATAGCCGATCCCCTTTTCGCCCAGCAGCAGCCGGACCTTGCGAGAGAAGGGACAAAGCGGAAATTGATAAAGCAGCCACATAGGCGATCCTTGTTAGGCGCGCGCGGGTCGGGGGGGAAGCGGCAAAATGGTGGAAGCCGACGCAAGAATTTCGGTCATATCGTCCAAAAGCATGGCAAGAAACGGCATGGTCCGACCTTCCGATCCGCCGGGCGGGACGATAGAAGAGACTGCGATAATGATTATGCGATGGAAAGGATGCCCCCATGCCTGACGATTTCTTCCCGGTGCCGGGGGACTGGGCCAGCAATGCGTTGATGAACAAAGCCGCGCGGGACGCCGACTATGCGCGTTCGATCGATGCGTCGCACGACTATTGGCTGGAGCGCGCCCAACGGCTCGACTGGATCATACCGCCAACGAAAAGCGACGAAAGCAGCTTTGCCGAGGCGGATTTCGGCATCCAGTGGTTCGCGGACGGGGTGCTCAACGTCAGCGCCAATTGCGTCGACCGGCATCTGGCGACGCGCGGCGATCAGGTCGCAATCCTGTGGGAGCCGGACTCCCCCGACGAAGAACCGCGCCGCACCACCTATGCGCAGCTTCATGCCGAAGTGTGCCGCTTCGCCAATGTCCTGAAAGGGGCTGGCGCGCGCAAGGGCGACCGCATCACCATCTATATGCCGATGATCCCGGAGGCCGCCTTCGCCCTGCTCGCCTGCGCGCGGATCGGCGCGGTGCATAGCGTGGTATTCGGCGGCTTTTCGCCCGAAGCGCTGGCGGGCCGCATCATCGATTGCGATTCGACGCTGGTCATCACCGCCGACGAAGGCCGCCGCGCGGGCAAGACCGTGCCCCTGAAAGCCAATGTCGATGCCGCGCTCAAACATTGCCCCGGCGTCAAACATGTCGTGGTCGTGCAGGCGACCGGCGGCGCGGTGACGATGGCGGAAGGCCGCGACCTGTGGCTGCACGAGGCGGCGGCGAACGTCGAGGCCGACTGTCCGCCCGAACCCATGAATGCCGAAGACCCGCTGTTCATCCTCTACACATCGGGATCGACCGGCAAGCCCAAGGGCGTGCTGCACACATCGGGCGGCTATCTGCTCTGGGCCGCGCTCACCCATGAACTCTGCTTCGACTATCGGCCCGGCGACATCTATTGGTGCGCCGCCGACATCGGCTGGGTCACAGGGCACAGCTATATCGTCTATGGCCCGCTGGCCAATGGCGCGACGACGCTGATGTATGAAGGCGTGCCCAATTGGCCGACCCCGGCGCGGATGTGGGAAGTGGTGGACCGGCATCAGGTCCAGACCCTCTTCACCGCGCCCACCGCGCTGCGCGCGCTGATGAAGGAGGGCGACGCCCATGTGAAGGCGACCAGCCGCGCCTCCCTGCGCCTGCTCGGCACGGTCGGCGAACCGATCAACCCGGAGGCGTGGCGCTGGTATCATGGCGTCGTCGGCGAAGGCCGCTGCCCGATCATCGATACCTGGTGGCAGACCGAAACCGGAGGCGCGATGATCGCGCCGATGCCGGGTGCCACCGACCTCAAGCCGGGGTCCGCAACCATGCCCATGCCGGGCGTGGTGCCGCAGATCGTCGATACCGAGGGGCAGGTGCTGGACGGCGCGGCCGAGGGCAATCTGGTCATCGCGCGTAGCTGGCCGGGGCAGATGCGCACCGTCTATGGCGACCATGACCGCTTCTTCCAGACCTATTTCACCACCTATCCCGGCAAATACACCACGGGCGACGGCGCGCGCCGCGATGCCGATGGCTATTATTGGATCACCGGGCGCGTCGATGATGTCATCAACGTGTCGGGCCATCGCATGGGCACGGCCGAGGTCGAAAGTGCGCTGGTGCTGCATGAAAGCGTCGCCGAAGCCGCCGTGGTCGGCTTCCCCCATGATATCAAGGGACAGGGCATCTATGCCTATGTCACGCTAAACGCCGGGATCGAGCCGGACGACGAATTGCGCCAGTTGCTGGTCAAATGGGTCCGCACCGAAATCGGCCCGATCGCCACCCCCGACGTCATCCAGTTCGCGCCCGGCCTGCCCAAGACCCGGTCAGGCAAGATCATGCGCCGCATCCTCCGTAAAATTGCGGAGGGCGAAGTCTCCGCGCAAGCGCTAGGCGATACCAGCACCCTGGCCGATCCTTCGGTGGTGGATAATCTCGTCGCCAATCGTCACGGCTAGGAAACGAACAGAAGGAAGCGCTGCCATGGACCGCTATAATGGAGTCGCCCGCGCCCTGCATTGGGCCATGGCCTTGCTCATCATCCTCGCGCTGGTGCTGGGCATCGGTCATGATGCGCTGCCCAAGGATTGGGCCGTGATCCCGATCCACAAGTCGATCGGGCTGACCGTCCTGGCGCTGACTTTGGTGCGGATCGTCTGGCGGCTGGCCAATCCTGCGCCGCGCCTGTCCGTCGCCATGCCCGGTTGGGAAAAAGGCGCGGCGCACGCCACCCACGCGCTCTTCTATATCTTCATGATCGTGCTGCCGCTGTCCGGGTGGATCATGACGTCGGCGGGCACGCGGCCCTTGAACTGGTTCTTCCTGTTCGATGTCCCCAAATTTCCAGTGACCAAGGGCGACCTGATCGTCGATCTGGCGGGCGAAGGGCATGAGATTATGGGCTTCATCTGGGCGGCGTTGATCCTGCTCCATATCGGCGCGGCGTTGCGGCATCATTATCTGCTCAAGGACAATGTGATGCGGCGGATGCTGTAGGCACCCGCCGACCAACGGACGTTCGGGTTCGACCAACGACGTTGTAATAGCATTACATCGCTTGACCGACGCAGCGAAACGGTTGATCCCGCGTTGCATCAGGGCGCAGAGCCATGTGGCCGCGCCGTTAAGACGTGTCGGAGTCTCAAAAGCCTATGTCCCTCGCCAAAATCCTGCCGCTGCTGCTGGCCGCCGCCCCCATCGCCCTTGCCACGCCGCTCCAGGCTACGACGCCCAATCCCCCATCTGACGGTCCCGCCGCCGGGATCACCACCCAATTGCCGCGCGGCGCGGTGCCCAGCCATTATGCGATCACGGTTACGCCGGACGCCGCCAATCTGAAGTTCACCGGCAAGGTGACGATCGACGTCGCCGTCAGCACGGCCATGCCGACGCTGGTGCTGAACGCCGCCGACCTGACCTTCGGCGACGTCATGCTGACGCCTGCCAAGGGTAAGGCGATCAAGGGCACGGCCAAGGTCGATGCCGACGCGCAGACGGTGACGCTCGACTTCGGCAAGCCGCTCGCACCCGGCACCTACAAGCTCGCCATCGCCTATGCCGGCGTCATCAACACCCAGGCGAACGGCCTGTTCGCGCTCGACTATACCGACAATGACGGCGCAGCGAAGCGCGCGCTCTTCACCCAGTTCGAAGCGCCCGACGCGCGCCGCTTCGTACCGAGCTGGGACGAGCCGAGCTACAAGGCGACCTTCGACCTCAGCGCCATCATCCCCACGGGCGAACTGGCGGTCGGCAACATGCCGGTCACATCGACCAAGGATCTGGGCGGCGGCAAGACCCAGGTGACGTTCGGCACCAGCCCCAAAATGTCCTCCTACCTGCTCTTCTTCGGTCTCGGCGAACTGGAGCGCGCGACCAAGATGTCCGGCGCGACCGAAATCGGCGTCATCACCGGCAAGGGGAATACGGGCAAGGCGCAACTGGCGCTCGACGCATCGGTAGCGATCCTGCCTTATTTCAACGATTATTTCGGCGTCCCCTATCCCCTGCCCAAGCTCGACAATGTCGCTGGGCCGGGTCAGAGCCAGTTTTTCAGCGCCATGGAAAATTGGGGCGCGATCTTCACCTTCGAGCGCGCCCTATTGGTCGATCCGCGCTTCACCTCCGAAGCGACCAAGCGCCGCATCTATGAAACCGTCGCCCATGAAATGGCGCATCAATGGTTTGGCGATCTCGTCACCATGGCCTGGTGGGACGATCTGTGGCTGAACGAAGGCTTCGCAAGCTGGATGGCCACCAAGGTCACCGACACGCTGCAGCCCGATTGGCAGATGCTGCTGACCCGCGTCGATGGGCGCGAGGCGGCAATGAGCCTCGACTCGCTCGCCACCACCCACCCCGTCGTCCAAAAGATCACCACCGTCGATCAGGTGAACCAGGCGTTCGACGCCATCACCTATCAAAAGGGCGAAGCCGTCATCACCATGCTGGAGGGCTATGCTGGCGAGGAAGTATGGAAGACCGGCATCCGCAGCTATATGAAGGCCCATGCCTATGGCAACACCGTCACCGACGACCTGTGGAAGGCAGTCGAGGGCGCAGGGGCCAAGGGGCTGGTGTCGATCGCGCATGACTTCACGTCCAAGCCCGGCATTCCGCTGGTCAAGGTCGACAGCGCGCAATGCCAGGGCGGCAACACGCTGCTGACCCTGAGCCAGGGCGAATTCAGCCGCGACAAGAAGGACAAGGCGCCCTTGAGCTGGAACGTGCCCGTGATGGCGCAAACCATCGGCGGCGCGCCGCAGCGGCTGATCCTGCAGGGCAAGGGGCAGATGACGCTGCCGGGCTGTGGTGCCTATGTCGTCAATGCCGGGCAGACGGGCTATTATCGCTCGCTCTATCCCGCCGCTAATGTGAACGCGCTGGCCGCCAGTTTCACCAAGCTGCCCGCGATCGACCAGACCGGGCTGCTGGCCGACAATTTCCAGCTTGGCCTCGGCGGCTATCAGCCCATGGGCCTGGCGCTCGACCTGATCGACGCCGTACCCACCACCGCCACCCCCGCCGTGCTGGCGCAGGTGCCGGGCTATCTGGCCAGCGCCTATGCGATGCTGGAAAGCGACAAGGCAGCGCAGGCCAAGGTCGCGGCCTATGCCTCGGCCAAGCTGTCGCCGGTGCTGACCGGAATCGGCTATGATGCCAAGCCGGGTGAAAATCCGCAGGTGCCTGTGCTGCGCTCGGCGCTGGTCGGTACATTGGGCGAGATGGGTGACAAGGCCGTGGTCGCCGAAGCCAATCGCCGCTTCGCCGCACTGGCAAGCGATCCCGCCGCGCTCGACGGCCCGCTGCGCAACGTCTGGATGGGGATTATCGCCAAAAATGCCGATCAGGCGACGTGGGACAGGCTGCGCGCTCTGGCCAAGGGCGCAAAGACCGACCTGGAAAAAAGCACGCTCTATGCGCTGCTCGGCGGGGCCAAGGACGAAAAGCTCGCCCGCCAGGCGCTCGACCTCGCCCTGACCGACGAACCGGGCAAGACCACCAGCGCCGCGATCATTGCGCAGGTCGGCTATGAGCATCCCATGCTGGCGGTGGACTATGTACTGGCGCACCGCGCGCAATATGAAGGGCTGATCGACGTCTCCGCACGCAGCCAGGCACTCGCGCGGCTGGGTGGCGGATCGGCCGACCCGGCGATGGCGACCAAGCTGGACGCCTATGCCACCCAATATCTGACGCCCGAATCGCGCAAGGTGGTTGATCGCGCCATCGCCGCGATCAACACCCGCATCGAAACCCGCACCCGCCTGAAGCCCGCGCTGACGGCCTGGTTCGCCAAGAAGTAAGACGAAAAGGGCGGCTCACGGGCCGCCCTTTTTTTTGCCAACTCCCTTAAATCCTCCCCTGTAAGGGGAGGGGGACCACGAAGTGGTGGAGGGGTGTCACCCTATCGAGAGCGTGACACCCCTCCGTCCGCGCTACGCGCAGCCACCTCCCCTGCCAGGGGAGGAAGGCACCCAATAGACATCACTCCTGCAACGACACGCCCGGACTGCGCGGATCGGCCGCGCCCTGCCAGCGGCCATCGGGCAGGCGCTCGGCCGCATTGGCCTTCAGCCCCATGCGCGACAACGACACGCGATGGCCGAGCTTTTCGAGCGGTGCCTTCATCGCCTCCAGCGACGTCCCCTGCTCCAGCACCAGCCCTTCGCCGTTGAAGTAGATCAGCCCGTGCGCGATCGACTCCTGCGCCGGCAGGCCCCAGTCGAAATGCGCGATCAGCGCCTTGGCCACCTGCATGATGATCGTCTTGCCGCCTGCCGCGCCGACGGTGAAGACAGGCGTGCCCTTGTCGTCATAGACGATGGTCGGCGACATGGATGACAGCGGCCGCTTGCCCGGCTCGACCCGGTTAGCGACCGGCGCGCCATCCTTTTCCGGGGTGAAGCTGAAATCGGTCAGTTCATTGTTCAGGATCACGCCATTGGCGATCAACTGGCTGCCGAAAAAGCTCTCGACCGTCGATGTCCAGGCGGCGATGTCGCCATCCCGGTCCACCGCGACGAAATGGCTGGTGCCGCTTTCGGGCTGAGGCCGCGAAGCCGTGCGCGGCTGCGCGCCGGGCGGCGTGCCGGGCTGATAGTCGTTGAGCGCCTTGTTCAACCGGATGCGCGCGGACCGCTGCTTGAGATAGGCGGGGTCGATCATCCCCGTCAGCGGCACCGACACGAAATCCGGGTCGCCCAGCCACTTGCCACGATCGGCATAGGCGAGTTGCATCGCCTCGCCGATAACGTGCCACGACCGGGGATCATCCTTCCCCCATGTGCCGAGCGGAAAGCGCTCGACCATGCCCAATATCTCCAGCACCGTGACCCCGCCCGACGAAGCCGGACCCATGCCGCACACGGTATAGACGCGATATTTGCCGCAAACCGGCTTGCGCAGCTTGGTCTGATAGCCCGCAATATCCGCTTCCGTCATCGGCACCGGGTTCTTGGGCGCGCTGGTGACGGTCTGCGCCAGGATGCGCGCATTTTCGCCCGTATAGAAAGCGTCCGGCCCTTCCGTCGCGATCCGCTTGAACAATGCGGCGAGCGGCGGGTTCTTGAGCATCGTGCCCATCGGCGCGGGCTTGCCATCGATCCAGAAATATTTCTGGATTTCAGGGAAGTCGGCCCAGACGCCTGCCACCGCCTTCATCGCGGTGTCGAGCCGCTGGCGCACTTCATACCCCTCTTCCGCCGCGCGGATGGCGGGCTGGAACAGGTCGGCCCAGGGCAGCTTGCCCCATTTGCGGTGCGCGTCCCACGCCAACCGCACATTGCCCGGCACCCCGACCGAATAGCCGCCCGGCCAGGCATTGCGGAAGGACAGCGGTTGGCCATCGGTCCCCATGAACCGATCGGGCCGGGCAGCAGCCGGGGCCGTCTCGCGCCCGTCGATCGATTCCAGCAGGCCGGTCTCCCCGTCATGATGCATCAGGAAACCGCCGCCGCCGATGCCGCTATTATGCGGCTCGACCACGTTCAGCGTCAGCATCATGGCGATGGCGGCGTCGGTGGCGCTGCCGCCCTTGCGCAATATCTCCTGTCCCGCCTGCGCCGCGCGCGGATCTGCGGCGGAAACGGTGGCATTGGTCGATACCGGCTCGCGCGCGACGGCAGGCAGCGGCACTAGAGCGAGAAGGGCGAAAGGGGCCAGCAGGCCAGAAAAACGACATGTCATGGGGCTTACCCTATAGCGGGAGTTGCCGATCGCAACCCTTTCCACCCCCTTGGACGGATCAGCCGTCGATACCCACCAGATCGGCAATGGTCGCCACCCCGTCGCGCGCCATCAGCGCCTTCAATTCCCGGTTGATCCGCCGCGCCAGATATGGCCCTTCATAGACCAGCGCGCTGTAGAGCTGGATCAGCGACGCCCCCGCCCGGATGCGGGCATAGGCCTGCGCGCCCGTAGCAATGCCCCCCACCCCGATCAGCGGCATCCGATCGCCCAGCAGGCGACGAAAATCGCGCAGCCGCGCCAGCGACAGGTCAGTGAGCGGCGCGCCCGACAGCCCGCCCGCTTCGCCCGCATGGGCCGATCGCAGCGCGGGCCGGGTGATGGTGGTGTTGGACACGATCAGCGCATCGACCCGATGGTCGATACAGGCCGCGGCGATATCTTCGACATCGGCCGGTTCCAGATCCGGCGCGACCTTCAGGAAAATAGGCGGCCCACCCGGCGCGCGCGCGGCCATTACGGCACTCAGCAAGGCGTCGAGCGCGCTGCGGCCCTGCAGCGCGCGCAGGCCCGGCGTATTGGGCGACGAAATATTGACCGTCAGATAATCGGCCAGCGGGGCCATGCAGGTGACGCCGGTGACATAATCGGCGATGCCACGCCCGGCGGCCGCCGCATCCTTGTTCGCGCCAATATTGATCCCGATGACGGGGCCTTGACCTACCGGCCGCCGATAGCGTGCGATGCGATCCGCCGCCGCACCCTGCCCGCCATTGTTGAAACCGAAGCGATTGATGACCGCCCTGTCCTCAACCAGACGGAACAGGCGCGGCTGCGGATTGCCCGGTTGGGCCAGCGGGGTCAGCGTCCCCAGTTCGGCAAAGCCAAAGCCCAGGCCGTGCATCTTGTGCGCGATCCGCCCATCCTTGTCATAGCCTGCCGCCAATCCGACCGGATTGGGAAAGCGAATGCCCGCTACCATGGTCGCCAGCATCGGATCGGGTACCAACGGCGTCGGCGTCGGCATCATTCGCAGCGCAGCAAGGGACAGATGATGGGCGCGCTCGGCATCGAGCGCAAACAGCAGCGGGCGGATCAGACGATAGGACATGGGAGGTGCCTATGCCAGCGCGACGCCGACACGTCGAGTCGCTGTGGCCAAAGCGCCACAATCGACTGTTAGTGACATATCATGACAGAAAACGTCATGAATGAGACGGTTTAGGGCAGCGGAATGTCTGATTCATCCAATAATCTTGCTTCGATTCACGCCTAAAGCATCCCTGCGACCCGAAGGCTCGACGGCTTCCAGCCGATGAGACCTTTTCCTGACCCGGCGATGAAAATCGCCGGGTCATTTTTATGTGCAGTGCAGTAAAAGAGCAGAAAAGTAACAGATCTTTCACCATGTTACTTGCGCGCAGGTGCAGTTGGCGCATAGTAAACCCCTTGGGGTGAAGAAAATGGGGTTGCACAAATTCGGCATGACCGGGGGCGCTGTTGCCCTGCCGGACGAAGGGGGTCCGCTGTCCTATACAGTGGCCGCTGCGCAGGGGCCGGTGCGACTGCGCTATTTTGCGCCACCCGAACAATTGCGCGCCTATTTCGGTTCGCTTTATCTGTTCACCGTCGATGCCGATCACTATGGCGACGCGACCCGTGCTGATGTGCCACAATTGCGCTTCATGCTGGCAGGCGGCGGCCATTATCATTTTCAGGACGATGTCGTGATGCAGACGCCCGAAGTCTGCCTGCTCGGTCCAACGATGGGCGCGACCCGGTTCGAACTCGACCGACCCAGTCGGGTTCTGGGCATTTCGCTGCTGCCAGCCGGATGGCAATCCTTCCATGGCGGCGACGCCAGCACATTGGCCGACCGCCTGTGCGACCTGGTGGCGGTTGGCGGCGCACATCATGCCGAGCTGCTGGCGGAATTGCGGACGATCGACGAAGCCGAGGCCGAGGAGATCGCGGCACGATGCTGGGCCGCGCTTGGCCGCCTCGTCAAGCCGCTGCGCGGCCCGATCTGGGCCTTGCTGGATGCGGTCGATGCCTGGCTGATGGGAGAAGGATCGCCGCGAATCGAGGCGCTGGCCGAAGCGACCGACCTGTCGCCGCGCCAGCTCGCGCGGCTCACCAACAAATATTATGGTGCTCCGCCCAAGCTGCTGGCGCGCAAATATCGCGCGTTGCGCTGTTCCGCCCGAATTGCGCTGGACGGCGAGAGCTGGCAGCAATTATGCGAGGAGGCGGGCTTCTACGACCAGTCCCATTGTATCCGCGAAATCAAGCACTTCATCGGCCTGACCCCGCATCAGTTGCAGAACGAACCCTCCGCCGTCGCGCAGCTCACCCTGCTGCGCCGTTCGCTGGGTAGCGACGTGGCGATGCTCAACCGCCTGTCCTAATTAGCCCTTGATTCCGCAGCCTGAGAGGACCAAATGCCAATCGGACGATATTGATCCGATTTAAGAATGGTTCGCAACTGGCATGAGATTATCAAGCTTCGCTGATTATGCGGTCGTGCTGATGTCCGCCGCTGCGCGCCATTGCGGTGCCGCCAAGATGAACGCGACCACCCTGGCCGCCGAAACCGGCATCCCGCTCCCCACCGCGCAAAAGCTGGTGGGTCGCCTGTCGTCGGCGGGTCTGCTCGAATCGAGCCGCGGCACGGGCGGCGGCGTCCGCCTGTCGCGCCCGCCCGCCACCATCACGCTTGCTGATGTGGTGGAGGCGGTCGAAGGGCCGATCGCCATGACCGCCTGCGCCGACACGGGCACGCATGACTGCACGCTGGAGCAGGATTGCCGCATTCGCCCGCATATGAACGTCGCCAATGAAGCGATCCGCGCTGCCCTGGCTGGCGTGACCATCGCCAGCCTTACACGAGAAATGGCATGACCGAGCAAATCACCACTGTCCGCAACCAGGAAGCGCAGGACGCGGCCGATCGCGCATCGACCTACGAACATGGCTGGTCGTCCGCCATCGAACAGGATTTCGCGCCCAAGGGGCTGAACGAAGACACCGTCCGCTTCATTTCCGCCAAGAAGAAGGAGCCGCAATGGCTGCTCGACTGGCGGCTGAAGGCCTTTGCGATGTGGAAGACGATGACGCCGCCCGACTGGGCGAAGCTCAACGTTCCCCCGATCGACTATCAGGACGCCTATTATTATGCCGAGCCGAAAAAGAAGGTGGAGCTGGATTCGCTCGATGAAGTCGATCCCGAAATCCTTGCCACCTACAAGAAATTAGGCATCCCCATCGCCGAGCAGGAAGTGCTGGCCGGTGTGAAGGGCAGCCGCCGCGTCGCCGTCGATGCGGTGTTCGATTCGGTGTCCGTCGCCACCACCTTCCGCAAGGAACTGGAGGAAGCCGGCGTCATCTTCCGTTCGATCAGCGAAGCAGTGCGCGAATATCCCGATCTGGTGAAAAAGTGGATGGGCAAGATCGTGCCGATGCACGACAATTATTTCGCGACGCTCAACTGCGCGGTCTTTTCCGACGGCACCTTCGTCTACATCCCCAAGGGCGTCCGCTGCCCGATGGAACTGAGCACCTATTTTCGCATCAACGCGGAAAATACCGGCCAGTTCGAACGCACGCTGATCGTCGCCGACGAGGGCAGCTATGTCTCCTATCTCGAAGGCTGCACCGCGCCGATGCGCGACGAAAATCAGCTCCACGCGGCGGTCGTGGAACTGGTCGCGTTGGACGATGCCGAGATCAAATATTCCACCGTCCAGAACTGGTATCCTGGCGATGCGGATGGCAAGGGCGGCATCTATAATTTCGTGACCAAGCGCGCCTTATGCCAAGGCAAGAACAGCAAGGTGTCATGGACCCAGGTGGAAACCGGCAGCGCCATCACCTGGAAATATCCGTCCTGCGTGCTGAACGGCGACAACAGCGTCGGCGAATTCTATTCCGTAGCGCTGACCAATAATATGCAGCAGGCCGACACCGGCACGAAGATGATCCACAACGGGAAGAACACCCGCTCGACCATCGTGTCCAAGGGGATCAGCGCGGGCCGATCGAACAACACCTATCGCGGCCTCGTCCGCGTCGCCCCCGGCGCGGAAGGCGTGCGCAACTTCACCCAATGCGACAGCCTGCTGCTGGGCGACCAGTGCGGCGCGCACACCGTCCCCTATATCGAGGTCCGCAACCCCAGCGCCCAGATCGAACATGAAGCGACGACCAGCAAGATCAGCGACGACCAACTCTTCTACGCCATGCAACGCGGGCTGGATGCGGAAAGCGCCGTCAGCCTGATCGTCAATGGCTTTGCGCGGGAGGTTCTGCAGCAATTGCCGATGGAGTTCGCGGTGGAAGCGCAGAAATTGCTGGGCATTTCGCTGGAAGGATCGGTTGGCTAGTGGGCAAGCAGACCGACCTAAACGACTGGGCAATCCAGATAGACTCCCCTCCCCTTCAGGGGAGGGGCCGGGGGTGGGGCGTCTCGGCCAGGCAGCTCGACTCGACGGCGACATATGCCCGCGCCAATCGCCGCAATCCAACCGATCCAGAAGCCAGGTTATGGAGCATTCTCGCGCGTTCTCAGCTTGGAGGCTATAAGTTCCGTCGACAGGCCGTGATCGGCAACGCCATCGCTGATTTTCTGTGCCCTCGTAAAGCGCTGGTGGTGGAAATTGACGGGCACACGCATGGCGATCAGACGGCTGACGCGCGGCGTACCGATCAATTGGCAGTGCATGGTTATCATGTCTTTCGGGTCACGAATGATGACGTGATGCGCAATCTGGAAGGTGTGGGACGAGCGCTGCTCGATTGCCTCGAAAGCCTCCCCGATCGGCGAACGCCCCACCCCAACCCCTCCCCTGAAGGGGAGGGGCTTGAAGGAGTGAGTCATGAGTGAGTCGGTCTTGAAGCTGGTCGCTTTGACTCAAACGACTGGCCTCGAACCCGAAACGGGTGATTGGACAAAAGTGTCGGTCTTTTGGTTCGACGGTCTGATGCCCCATAGTGTCCGTGTTGCTGGAGAAGCAGATCGGGCGCTGGACTATTTTTCGTCGGATGGGACACCGCATTATCCTCCAGGCGAAGGCTTTATCGACCGAGACGCGCAGAGCGCGATCTCGTTTCTGCTTGATCTAAAGGATTGAAAATTGAGCGACGAAGATGATATTCAGGATGCCCTCGCGGATTTCGCGGAGGATGTCGGCAATGGCCAGTCATGGACCGCCGCGATCCGTATCCTGACCGAGGATTATGAACTGGAAGACGGCGAGCTGGAGCCCCGCGCCCGCGCCGATTTCGGCGATCTCGATGCGTTCGAGGCCGCCAGCCGCGCTGCGCTCGAAAAGGCGGACGCGGCGATGACCGAGAAGCTGCGCAAGGACAAGGCGTTCCACAAGGCGAAGGCACCCAACCTCGCCCGCATGGGGCCGGTCAGTGAGTTCGTCGTCGCCCTGCTGGAAAAGGGACCGCCCGAAGGCGAGGCCGACTGGTGGCCCTATATGCCGGTGAAGCGCTACATCGACACGCTCTTCCCCGCGCCGGGCGATGTGCGCGACATGGCCTTCTGGACCGCCCGCACCCTCCAGCGCGCGCATGAAGGATAAGGCGATGTGCGGAGCATCCTTCGTCCTCCCCTGGCAGGGGAGGTGGCAGGGCGCAGCCCTGACGGAGGGGTGTCCCGCCATCGATAGGGTGACACCCCTCCACCATCGCGATGCGATGGTCCCCCTCCCCTTGCAGGGGAGGATTTCAAATATTGCACCGCCGGGAATGATCCATGCTTAATATCGACAATCTGACCAACACCATCGACGGCAAGACGATCCTGAAAGGGCTCTCGCTCACCATCAATGCGGGGGAAATCCACGCGATCATGGGGCCGAACGGCGCGGGCAAGTCGACGCTGGCCTATACGCTGGGCGGACGGCCAGGCTATGACGTGACTGGCGGCGAGGCGCTCTACGACGGTGTGAACTTGTTCACATTGGAGCCGCATGAGCGCGCCGCGGCCGGGCTTTTCCTCGGCTTTCAATATCCGGTCGAGATCCCCGGCGTCTCCAACCTCCAATTCCTGCGCGAAAGCCTCAACAGCCAGAAGCGCGCGCGCGGCGAAAAGGAACTGAACGGCGGCGAATTCATCCGCCTCGCCAAGGAAAAGGCCGCGCTGCTCGGCCTCGACATGGACATGCTCAAGCGGCCGGTGAATGTCGGCTTTTCGGGCGGCGAGAAGAAGCGCGCCGAAATGGTGCAGATGGGCATCCTCGATCCCAAGCTCGCGATCCTCGACGAGACCGACTCCGGCCTCGACATCGACGCGCTCAAGATCGTGGGCGCAGGGATCAATGCGATCATGCGCAAGCCCGACAAGGCCGTGCTGCTCATCACCCATTATCAGCGGCTGCTCGACTATGTGAAGCCCGACTTTGTGCATGTGCTTGCCGACGGACGCATCGTCAAATCGGGCGGCCCCGAACTGGCGCTGGAGCTGGAACGAGAGGGCTATGCTGAGGTAGTTGCCGCATGAGCGCCGCAGGCATCTCCCTTTTTCTCCGCGTCTCTGCGCCTCCGCGTGAGATGACTTTGTTCACGCGGAGACGCAGAGACGCGGAGGAGTCGTGCCTGTGATCGCCCTCGCTCTGCCCACCCGCCGCCAGGAAGACTGGCGCTATAGCGATCTGGAGGCTGTCGCCTCGCTATGGCCCCTGCCCGCACCGATCCGCATCGATGTGGCCACCGGCGACACCGCCAACCATCATCTGTTGCAGGACGCTGCTGATGGCAGCGCAGCGGTGCATGACTATGTCATCACCGTCGCCGACGATGCGCGCTGCGATTTCCATCTGCTCAACATCGGCGGCAAGCTCGGCCGGGTGACCTTTGCCGTCACGCTGGGCGCGCGCGCGCATTTCGGGCTGCATGGCGCGATCATCGGCGGTGGCGACCAGACGCTGGAGATCATCACCTCGGTCACCCATGCGCAGCCCGACGCGACCAGCGGCCAGACCGTCCGGTCGGTCCTCGGCAGCCGCGCTACCGGCAGTTATCTCGGCAGCATCAACGTCGCCCGCGACGCGCAGCGCACCGATGCGTTCCAGTCGATCAAGGCGATGCTGCTCGATCGCACTGCGACCGCCAACGCCAAGCCCGAATTGGAAATCTACGCCGACGACGTCAAATGCGCCCATGGCGCGACGGTGGGCGAACTGGACAAGGCCGCGCTTTTCTACATGGCCTCGCGCGGGATGGACCCGGCGACCGCCAAGACGCTGCTGCTGCGTTCCTTCGTCGCCGGCGTGTTCGACGACATGCCCGACGAAGCCCTGCGCGAACAGTTTGAAGCGGCCGCGATCGCCAAGCTGGAGTCGCTGGTATGACGAGCAACACCATCCTCCCCTGTAAGGGGAGCCTCTCCCTCCGCCACGACTTCCCCGGCGTTCTCGACTGGCACTATCTCGACAGCGCCGCGACCGCGCAGAAGCCGCAGGCCGTCATCGACGCCATCGCCCGCGCCTATGGCGCGGACTATGCGACCGTCCATCGTGGCGTCTACGAACGCTCGGCAAACATGACGCTCGCCTACGAAGCCGCCCGTCGCAAGGTCGCCAGCTTCATCGGCGCGGCGTCGGACAGCGAAATCGTCTATGTTCGGGGCGCGACCGAAGGGATCAACCTCGTCGCCCAATGCTGGGCGGGCGAACAGCTCAAGGCGGGCGACCGCATCCTGCTCTCCACCCTCGAACATCATAGCAATATCGTGCCGTGGCAGATGGTGGCGGAAAAGGTCGGCGCGCATATCGACGTCCTTCCGCTGACCGCCGATGGCCGGATCGACCTCGACGCGATGCGCGCGATGATCACGCCGCGCCACCGGATGGTCGCGCTGTCCCATGTGTCAAACGTGCTGGGCAGTGTCTTGGATTGCCGCCGCGCCGCCGATATCGCGCATATGGTTGGCGCCAAGATCCTGATCGACGGCTGCCAGGCAGTCCCCCGGATCGCCGTGGATGTGCAGGCGCTGGATTGCGATTTCTACGTCTTTTCTGCGCATAAACTTTATGGCCCGACCGGCATCGGCGTGCTGTGGGGTCGTGGGGAACTGCTCGACGCCATGCCCCCCTATCAGGGCGGCGGGTCGATGATCGACAAGGTGACGTTCGAGAAAACCACCTACGCCCCCGCCCCGACCCGGTTCGAAGCGGGCACGCCGCACATTACCGGCGTCGTTGGCCTGTCGGCGGCGATCGACTATGTCGAAGCGATCGGGCTGGACGCGATCCACACGCATGAATGTGCGTTGGTGGCCAAAGCGCGCGCGGCTCTCGAAAACCTCAACAGCATCCGCGTCTTCGGCCCCGAAGACTCCGCCGGCATCCTGTCCTTCGCGGTAGAGGGGGTGCATCCGCACGATGTCGGCACCATATTGGACGAAACCGGCGTTGCGATCCGGGCCGGGCATCATTGCGCCCAACCCCTGATGCGGCATCTGGGCGTCGAAGCGACCGCACGGGCGAGCTTTGGCATTTACAGTGACGAAAGCGACGTGGACGCGCTGGTGCGCGGCCTGGAGCGGGTAAGAAAGATTTTTGGATGATGAGCGAAGAGCGCAAGATCATGGTGGAAGAAGTCGAAACGGTCGAAGCGCCACCCAAGGCACGGGTCGACAGCCCGCCCGCGTCCGGCGAACGCCAGCGCGACTATCTCGACGGCTTTCTCGCTGCCAAGCCGACCCCGATCGCCGCAGGCGAGCCGGGCGGCAATCTCTATGATGCCGTGGTCGATGCGCTCAAGGAGATTTACGACCCGGAAATCCCGGTCAATATCTATGACCTTGGTCTCATCTACGGCGTCGATGTGACGGACGAAGCGCATGTCGTCGTCACCATGACGCTGACCACGCCGCATTGCCCGGTCGCCGAATCCATGCCCGGCGAAGTCGAACTGCGCGTCGGCGCGGTGCCCGGCGTCGGTGACGCGCAGGTCAACCTGATCTGGGACCCGCCCTGGGATCCGCAGAAGATGAGCGACGAAGCCAAGCTCGAACTGGGAATGTTGTAATGACTGTCGAGACCAAGACCCGCGCCCGCCCGGCTGCCGTCATCCTGACGAAGAGCGCCGAGCAGCGTATCGCAGACCTGATGGCGCAGGCGCCCGCAGGCACGATCGGCGTCAAGCTCTCGACCCCCAAGCGCGGCTGTTCGGGCCTTGCCTATTCGGTCGACTATGTGACCGAAGAAGCGAAATTCGATGAGAAGATCGAGACCCCCGGCGGCATTTTCTACATTGATGGCGGATCGGTTCTCTATCTGATCGGATCGACCATGGACTGGGTCGAGGATGATTTCACCGCCGGTTTCACCTTCGCCAATCCCAATGCCAAGGGGAGTTGCGGCTGCGGCGAGAGCTTCACGGTTTAATCTCTACAGCCGTTCGTTTCGAGCGCAGTCGAGAAACATGGACGCGGCGTTTCTCGACTGCGCTCGAAACGAACGGAGGGATGTTTTTTGTCCCATATGCTGATCTTCGGGCTGGGCTATACCGCTTCCCGCCTCGCCACCCGACTGCGGAACGAAGGTTGGCATGTCACCGGCACGCGCCGCAGCGCCGGGGCCGACACGCTGGCTTTCGATGACGAACCCGCCGTCCGCGCTGCCATCGCCAGCGCCACGCATATCCTCTCCTCGATCCCACCCGAAGGCGACGTCGATCCCGTCCTACCTCGCTACGGCGCGGCCATCGCCGCCGCGCCTGCCCGCTGGACCGGCTATCTTTCCTCCACCGGCGTCTATGGCGACACCGGCGGCGCGTGGGTGGACGAAGCCAGTCCGATCGGCACCGGCCGTCGCACGGCGCGCGCCGATGCTGATCGCGATTGGGGCACGCTCCGCCCCGACATGCGGCGCTTCCGCCTGCCGGGCATCTACGGGCCGGGCCGATCGGCGCTGGACCGGGTGCGCGAGGGCCGCGCGCATCGCATCGACCTGCCGGACCAGGTCTTTAGCCGCATCCATGTCGATGACATCGTGGCGGGCATCATCGCCTCCTTCGACGGCCCGCCCGGCATCTATAATCTGTCGGATGACCTGCCCTGCGCCCAAAATCGGGTGATCGAAGCCGCCTGCGATATGCTGGCCTTGCCCTATCCCCCGCTGCTGACGATGGATCAGGCCCAACTCTCGCCCATGGCGCGGGGCTTTTATGCCGAAAATCGCCGCGTCGCCAATGGTCACGCGAAGCGGCTGTTGGGATGGCAGTTGCGCTATCCCACTTATGCCGAGGGACTGCTGGCCTGCCTGAAGGAGGAAGTCGGTTTGCCGCAAACAGGGGTCATGCTTACCCCTTCTTAACCATGTGCGCGTGAAGAGAGACCTGTCGCAACCACAGGATCGCTCTCCATGGACAGTATCGAAACTGCCTTCACCGCACTCAGCCACCGCATGACCCGCCTGTCCGCACCCGCGCCGATCACGAGCGTCCAGCCGTCGCTGTCCAGCCTGATCGACCGGGTCAACGCGGCCAAGCAGCATTATCAGCCGGGTCTGCGCCGTTAGGCCTTTTTGGCGCGCAACGCGATCACCATCCCGACCACCGCCAGCAGCGCGCCCGATGCAGCGAGGCCCGTCCAGCGATAGCCCTCCACCAGCGTCGAGATCAGCATCGCGATTACCGGGATCAGCACCGCCGTATAGGCCGCCCGCCCAGCGCCCAATCGCTGGATCAACCGGAAATAGAGCGGGAAGGTAACCACCGATCCCGCCAAAGCCAACCAGCCTATCCCCAACAGGTAGGTCAGGCGCAGCTCGACCACCGGCGGCCCTGCCGTCACCCAGGCGAACAGCGCATTGATCCCCGCCCCGATCAGCATCGCCCAGGCAAGCATCGCCACCATCGGCAACCGCCGGGCGATATCCATGCCCTGCATCACATTGGCGGCCGAAGCGCTGAACAGCCCGATGACCGAAAAGCCGACGCCCAAAAGAACCTTGTCCGGATCGACGCTGGCTGCCCGATATTCATGCACCAACATCATCGCGATCCCGGTCATGGCCACCGCCGACCCGGCGATGAAAGCGCGGCTGACCGGCTGACGAAACACGATCCACGCCAGAATCGAATTGGGGATCAGCAGCATCGCATAGAAAACCGCGACCACCCCAGACGTCAGATGTTCTTCCGCGCGATAGACGAAGTTGAAGTTCAGCACGAACTGCGCCGTCCCCAGCAACCCGGCGAAGATCATCCCCGCACCACCGATCCGCAGCGATACGCCGCGCATCCGCGCAAAGGCCATCATCGCGACCCCGGCCAGCGCGAAGCGGTAGCAGACCGACCAACTGGCGGGCACGTTGCCCAGTTGATCGCGAATGACGATCCAGGTCGAACTCCAGATCAGTGTGACGAGGATGAAGGGCAGGACGATGCCGCCCCGGCTTTCGTCAGCCATGGTCAAGCCTGCGTAGGGCATCGGCCAGCGGCGCGACGCCGGCCGCATCCTGCGACCAGTTGGTAACGATCCGCACCGCGCCCGCGCCCCAATCATAGAAATCGAACCCCTGCGCGCGCAGGCTGGCGGCTTCTGGCGCGGAAAGACGCAGGAACAATTCGTTCGCCTCGACCGGATGCAGCAACCGCCCCGTCGCCGCCGCGGCCAGCGCCTGCGCGGCGGCATTGGCGGCGCTGGCATTGGCCAGCCACAGCCCGTCCTCGACCATCGCCAATATCTGCGCGGCAAGATAACGGCCCTTGGAAAATAAATGGCCCGACCGCTTGCGCCAGCGCATCGCTTCTGCGGCCCGGCGCTCCCGCTCCGGCCCGAAGAAGAGCAACGCTTCGCCCACCATCCCGCCATTTTTGATACAGCCAAAACTCAGTGCATCGACGCCCGCCCGCCAGGTGACATCGGCGGGCGCGCAGCCCAGGAAAGCCACCGCATTGGCGAACCGCGCCCCATCCATATGGAAGCCCAACCCATGGGTGCGCGCAATATCCCCCAGCGCCGCAACCTCATCGGGCGTGTAGACGCGGCCATATTCGGTGGCATTGGTGATGCTGATCGCACGGGCGGGCACTTGATGCACGTCGGGGCGAATCACCGCCAGCCGCTCCGTCACCACGTCCGGCGTCAGTTTGGCGCCTTCGCCCGGCAGCGGCATCAGGCTCGCGCCATGGGTGAAGAACCCCGGCGCACCACATTCGTCGACGACGATATGCGCCTCGTCATGGCAGAGGATGCCGCCATAAGGTGGGCACAGGCAGGCCAGCGCGATGCTGTTCGCCGCCGTGCCGGTCGCGACCCACAGCGCGCTGACCGGCGTTTCGAACAGATCGCTAAAGGCCGCGTTAAGCCGGGCGCTCCACTGGTCGCCATCATAGCCATGATCCTCCCGGTCGGCAGCGGCGATCGCGGCCATGACGGGCGGGCAAAGCGGGGTGGCGTTGTCGGAGAAAAAATACATGGGCCAGCGTTAGCGAGGCTATGGCCCAGCGCCAAGAGGCCAGCTTGGCCCAAGCGGCCCGATGGGTCAGCATAGGTGACGTTGTTTCCGGTCCCGCTTTGTGACATAGGCAGCCCGTCCAACCCAAGGAGACAGATTATGGACGGCCAGCATAGTTCGCGTTTCACCGTTACCCGCAGCAGCAAGACTGTGGCGGCGAACGAGCGCGCCGCCCTGCTGGAGGATCCCGGTTTCGGCCGCCTCTTCACCGACCATATGGTGACGATCCGCTATACCGAGGGTAAGGGCTGGCACAGCCATAGCGTCGGTCCGCGCGAACCGTTCCAGATCGACCCGGCCTGCGCCGTGCTCCATTATGCCCAGGAAATTTTCGAAGGCATGAAGGCCTATCGCCTGGCCGATGGCAGCATCGCCATGTTCCGGCCGGAGGAAAATGCCCGCCGCTTCGCGCAATCGGCCGAGCGGCTCGCGATGCCCGAAATCCCCGAAGACCTGTTCCTGGAGGCCGTTGCGGAGCTGGTAAAGATCGATGCGGACTGGATTCCGAGCGGCGAAGGCAGCCTCTATCTGCGTCCCTTCCTGTTCGCGAGCGAGGCGTTCCTCGGCGTGCGCCCGTCGAAGGAATATATTTTCTGCGTCATCGCCTCGCCGGCCGGTGCCTATTTCAAGGGCGGCAAGAAGGCCGTTACCCTGTGGGTGTCCGAACATTATACCCGCGCCGCGCGCGGCGGCACGGGTGCAGCCAAATGCGGCGGCAATTATGCCGCCAGCCTGGTCGCGCAGAAGGAAGCGACCGAACAGGGCTGCGACCAGGTCGTCTTCCTCGATGCCGCCGAAAATAAATGGGTCGAGGAACTGGGCGGCATGAACGTCTTCTTCGTGATGGAGGATGGCTCAATCGTCACCCCGCCACTGACCGGCACCATCCTGCCCGGCATCACCCGCAACAGCATCATCACCCTCGCCCGCGCCAAGGGCCATGATGTGCGCGAAGAACCGTACAGCTTTGCCCAGTGGCGCGCCGATGCCGCCAGCGGCACCCTGCGCGAAGCCTTTGCCTGCGGCACGGCGGCGGTGGTCACCGCGATCGGCACGGTCAGGAGCAAGGATGGTGACTTCACCATCGGCAATGGCGATGGTGGCCTCGTCACCGAAAGCCTGCGCGGCGAACTGACCGGCATTCAGCGCGGGACCGTCGCTGATCCGGCCGGTTGGGTGCATATCGTCTGAGGTTATCGAGCTGGCCCCTGCCCTTTTGGGCGAGCGGGCCAGCCATCGCTTTTCAAGTCGGTCCCGACCGCCTAGACAGGGGCCATGGAACGCTTCGACGTCGTGATATTGGGTGGCGGCCTTGTCGGCCTGACCCTTGGCATAGCTCTTTCCGGCCATGGCGTACGCACCGCCATCGTCGATCCCGCCGATCCGGTGGATACCACCGCCAGCGGTTTCGACGGCCGCGTGTCGGCCATCTCCTCGACCAGTTGCGCGATGCTCTCGGCGATCGGCGTCATGCCCTTCCTCGATGGCAAGGGTTGCCCGATCGACCGCATCTGGGTGAGCGATGGGCTGGAACCTGGCGCGCTCGATTTCATGCCCGACGCCGACGATGACGGCGTGATGGGCACCATGTTCCCCAACCGCGACCTGCGCGTCGCGCTGGAACAGGCCGCGCAGCGTGCGACCAACCTGACCCGCTACCAGCCCGACCGCGCGACCCATGTGGATCGCAATGAGGATGGCGTCGTGCTGACGCTGGCGAGCGGCGCGACGATTCGCGGTGCGCTGCTGGTCGCGGCGGAGGGTCGCAACAGCCCAACCCGCGAGGCGGCGGGCATCCGCACCACCCGCTGGCAATATAGCCACACCGCCATGGTCAGCGCGATCGACCATGACGTGCCGCACGGCAACACGGCTTATGAGATTTTCTATGTCGGCGGCCCGTTCGCGCTGCTGCCGATGCTGCCGGGCACCCGCTCGGCGATCGTATGGACCGTGCCGAGCGAACAGGCACCCGCCATGCTCAAACTCTCCGAACGCGCCTGGCTTGCCGAGGCGCAGAAGCGAATCGGTGGTTTCCTGGGCGCGATCCGTATGGCTGGCCCCCGCTCCTCCTACCCGCTCGGTTTCCATCATGCCGCCCGCATCACCGATATGCGGCTGGCGCTGGTCGGCGACAGCGCCCATGCGATTCACCCAATTGCGGGCCAGGGGCTGAACCTTGGCCTGCGAGACGTCGCCGCTTTGGTCGAAGTGCTGGTCGATGGCATGCGCCTCGGCCTCGATCCGGGCGATGCGCAATTGCTCGCGCGCTATCAGCGCTGGCGCGGGCTGGACGCGATCATGACGAGCGTCGCGATGGACGGCCTTGTCCGCCTGTTCGACATTCCCGGCCGCCTGCCCAAGCTGGCGCGGCGCGCAGGGCTAGCGGCGGTGCAGCGCACGTCGCTGCTCAAGGGGCGCTTCATGGCCGAAGCGCGCGGCCAGTCCGGGGCGCTGCCCCGGCTGCTGACCGGCGAGCTGGTCTGACCGGCGTTCAGCCCCGGCCGCGATAGCCCGGCACGTCCTGCGCGGGCAGCCACAGCCCCGCAGGCGGTTCGCCCGATTGCCAGAACACGTCGATCGGGATGCCGCCGCGCGGATACCAATAGCCGCCGATTCGCAGCCAGATCGGGGTCATCTCGGCGAACAGCCGCTCGCCAATCCCCACCGTGCAATCCTCATGAAAGGCGGCGTGGTTGCGGAACGCCCCCAGGAACAGTTTGAGCGACTTGGATTCGACTATCGTCGCGGCGGGCGCATAGTCGATCACCAGATGGGCGAAGTCGGGCTGGCCCGTCACCGGGCAGAGCGAGGTGAATTCGGGCGCGGTAAAGCGTACCAGATAGGGTTTGCCCGGACGCGGGTTGGGCACATAATCGAGGATGGCGGCTTCCGGCGTGGCAGGCAGCGCGCTGGTCTGGCCCAGATGGAGCGGGGTTTGGTTAAGGTCGGTCATGCCCGCTCCTTACGCGATTGCCCGCCCGTTGTCATCGGCCCAACGGGACAGGCGACGTTGTTCACTTGCCATTCAGCGCGGCTTGTGCCTTGGCCAGTATATGGGGTCTGTTCGTTCACTGATGCTCGCCGTGCCACTGCTGCTGGCCGCGCCTGTTCATGCCCAACAAGCGGAGGAGTCCGCACCCGGCAGCTTCAGTCTGCCACCGTCGCGGACAACAGCGCCCCCCGTAGATCCTCGTCGCCAAGGACCGGAACTTGATGTCTTTCGCGCGCCCGCTACTCCGGTCGCGCCGCCGCCTATCGTCGCGCCGACCGTTGCGCCGCCGCCTGTTCCTGTGCCGACACCGTCTCCGACGCAGCCCTCTGAACCGCAACCGGAGCGACAGACCGCACGGCCAAGCGAAGCACGCACCGCCCTCCCGTCGCGCGCCCAGCCGGAAGCTGCCAGCCCGCAAAATGACAGCGCCCTCCCACCGGAGCCGACACCAGCCGAGCCAGTGGACAATGAGACAGGCCCCGTCACCACATCGCCCCCGGCGGCAACGCCCGCGCCAACGGCCAGTCCGACTACAGAATCGACGATGCCTTGGGGTTGGATCATTGTCGGCTTGCTCGCCTTGGCGGCCCTCATCGTCGGCTTTTTCCTGCGTCGCCGTCGTTCTTCCGACGAAGGCGAAATGGTCGAAGCGGACCCTGTGCCCGCGCCTGTCGCGCCTCCTCCGCCGCCACCTGCCCCTGTCGCGCCGCCGCCCCCTCCTCCAGCGCCGACCGATGCCGACCGCGCCTGGATCGACATGCAACTCATGGTCACGCAGGCGCGCTATTCGCTGATGGGGGTCACCATCACCTATGGCCTGTTGCTGCACAATCGCGGGTCGCTTGCCGCGCAGGACATGTTGGTGCGCGGCATCCTCGGCAATGGCGGCGCGAACCAGCAAGCGCTGCTCGATGGCTTCTTCATCGGCGAAACCGGCCTGCCGCTCCACGCTGCCGTCGCGCTCGCGCCGGGCGAAACCCTGCGGCTGGAGGGCGAACTGCGCCTTGCACCGGACCAGATCGTGCCGGTGCCCATGGGCGATCGCAGCCTGCTGATCCCGATCGCGGCCTTCGACACAAGCTATCAATATAGCGATGCGGCGGACGACAAGGGCCGTACTGCCCGCGCCTTCATCGTCGGGCAGGAGCAGGAACCACCCGCCGAGCGCCTCGCACCCCTTCGGCTCGACCAGGGACCGCGCCACTATCGCCGTCCCGCCGCCCGCGCCGCCGCCGAACTGCCACCGCGCTAGGCGTGGCCCTTTCCAGTCGCCGCCCCCCGGCCTAGAAGGGGCGGCAAGACGCAGGCCATAGGGGACCGCATGACCATTTTCGTTTCCACCGACTGGCTCGCAACGCATCTGGGCGCGCCGGACCTCTGCATCCTCGACGCCAGCCTGTTCCTGCCCGGCACGCCGCGCGATCCCCTCGCAGAATATGCAGCAGCGCATATCCCCGGCGCCGTATTTATGGACCTGGCGACGCTCAACGACCCTGACGACGCGACGCCGGGGATGCTTCCGCCCGATGCGCTGATGACGCAGCGCTGCCAGACGCTGGGCATCAACCCCGACAGCCGGATCATCGTCTATGATAATAGTCCGCTGCACAGTGCCGCGCGCGGATGGTGGATGATGCGCCTCTATGGCTTGGGCGCCTCGGTCGCAATCCTCGACGGCGGCCTGCCCAAATGGGTGGCGGAAGGCCGCCCGACAGAGGCTGGCATCGTCACCCCGACCCCCGGCACCGCCATCGCCCGCCGCGCGGCCGGACAGGTACGGGCCAAGGCGGACCTGATCGCCAATCTCGCCACCGGCGCGGAACAAGTCCTCGACGCGCGCGGCGCTGGGCGCTTCACCGGCGCGGAAGCCGAACCGCGCCCCGGCATGGCGGCGGGCCATATCCCCGGATCGCGCAACCTGCCCTCGCCGTCGCTGTTCAACCCCGACAACAGCATGAAATCGGGCGACGAATTGCGCGCCCTCTACGCCAACGCCGGAATCAACTTCGACCGCCCGGTCATCACCAGTTGCGGCAGCGGCGTCACCGCCGCGATCCTGCTCGCCGGGCTGGAGTCGCTCGGCAAGGACGATGTGACCCTCTATGATGGCAGTTGGTCCGAATGGGGCTTCGACCCCGCCACGCCCAAGGCGACCGGCCCGGCATGAGTGACGACCGCAAGCCGCTGACGAAACTGGTGCAGGCCGGGCGCAAGCCGGAATGGACCGGCATGCCCGGCCAGCCCGGCGGCATCGTCAGCCCGCCCGTCTGGCGCGCCTCGACCATCCTCTATGACGATGTCGCCCATCTGCGAAAGGCCGCGGGCAGCAGCACGCATGAGCGGCTCTTCTACGGGCGCAAGGGCACGCCAACCGCCTGGTCCCTCGCCGACGCGCTGACCGAAATGGAACCGGGCGCAGAAGGCACGATGCTCTTCCCGTCGGGTGTCGCCGCGATCGCCTGCGCGCTGATGGCGGTGCTGAAGCCGGGCGATCGGCTGCTGATGCCCGACAGCACCTATGATCCGACCCGCAATTTCTGCGACCAGACACTCAATAGTTACGGTATCGAAACAATCTATTATGATCCGTGCGATGCTGTCCGGGTCGCTGTCCGCCTTGCCGATGAAAAGGTGCGGGCTATCTTTCTCGAAAGCCCCGGCAGCCTGACGTTCGAGGTGCAGGACATTCCCGCAATCACTGCCATCGCGCAGGAACGGGGCATCGTCACGCTGCTCGACAATACCTGGGCGACGCCGCTCTTTTTCCCGGCATTGTCCCATGGCGTGGACATCTCCATTCTGGCCTGCACCAAATATATCGTCGGCCATAGCGACGTGATGATGGGCAGTGTCACGGCGAACGCCCAATGGTTCGGCAAGGTTCGCCAGACCGCCTATCTGTTCGGCCAGATGACCAGCCCCGACGATGCCTGGCTCGCTTCGCGCGGCCTCCGCACATTGGGCGTGCGGCTGCGCCAGCATCAGGATGGTGCGCTCGCGGTCGCCCATTGGCTCAAGGACCAGCCCGGCGTCGCGCGCGTGCTGCACCCCGCTTTGCCCGACTGCCCCGGCCATGCGCTATGGCAGCGCGACTTTTCCGGCTCGACCGGCCTGTTCAGTTTCATCCTGGACGGCGGCGACGAAGCCGCCCGCGCCGCGCTGATCGACGGCCTCGTCCATTTCGGCATCGGCTATAGCTGGGGCGGCTTTGAAAGCCTCGCTTTGCCGGTCGATCCCGTCCGTCACCGCACCGCAACCCGCTGGGAGGCAGAAGGGCCAATGGTCCGCCTGCATATCGGCCTGGAAGACCCCGACGACCTGATCGCCGATCTCGATGCAGGCCTCGCCCGCTTCCGGGCGGCGCGATGACGCTCAGCATCGCCTGGCTGCTCAACCGCGTGCCCGACAGCGGTGGGTTGATCCATCCGCTGATCGCGCTGGGCGTCGCGCTCGTCCTGCATCTTGCCGCAGCCGGGCTGGCGCGCCGGGTCGAGCCGCGGGTCCGCGCTCCTGTAGAAGCTCTGGGGGAATCCTTCGCGAGCCGTCTGCGCGCCATGTTGCGTTACGCTTTCTCGGCCCTGTTGATCGGTATCGCTACGGCTTTCTGGCCGCATGATTCAGTTGGCCATCTGGTGCTTGGCATCGGCCTTGGACTCTCCGTGGCGCTGCTTGCAGGCTATGCGTTGCGCACCCTGTCCATCCCGCGCTGGGCCACCCTGCCGCTGGCACTCCTGCTGTTCCTGACGATCGTTTCCGGCACCAATGGTGGGCTCGCGCCTGTAGGCGCCACCCTCGATACGGTCGGCATCAGCCTCGGCAAACGCCGGGTCACACTGCTCAGCCTGTTGTCGATCGCGGCCACCTGCGTCGCACTGTTCGCGCTCGTCCGCCTCGCGAACAAATTGATCGGCCGATCAATTGGTCAAGCGGAAGGCTTCGACCCCACACAAAAGCTGCTGGCGCAGAAATTGGCCGCCATCGCCATCATCATCGCCGCCTTCTTCATCGGCGTCGACATGCTGGGTATCGACCTGACCGCCTTTGCCGTCTTTTCTGGCGCGCTCGGCCTGGCGGTCGGCTTCGGCCTGCAAAAGACGTTCGGCAATCTGATCGCGGGCATCATCCTGCTGATGGATCGGTCGATCAAGCCGGGCGACGTCATCGTCGTCGGCGACAGTTTCGGCTGGGTGAACAAGATCGGCGTACGCGCTGTCAGCGTCATCACCCGCGATGGCAAGGAGCATCTGATCCCGAACGAAAATCTGATGACGCAGGAGGTGGAGAACTGGTCCTATTCCGACCGCAATGTCCGCGTCCGCATTCCCGTCGGCATCGGCTATGACAGCGACCTCAAGCTCGCCCAGGCGCTGATGCTGCAAGCCGCCGCCGAAAGCCCACGCGTGCTGCGCAATCCCAAACCCAATGTCTGGCTGACCGGCTTTGGCGACAGCCGCGTCGAACATGACATATTGGTGTGGATCAGCGACCCGGAGGGCGGGGTCGGCAATGTGAAGTCCGATGTGCTGGGCCGCGTGTGGCAGCTCTTCCGCGACAATGGCATCACCATTCCCTATCCGCAGCGGGTCATCCATGGCGCGGCCGAGCTACCCCAAAAGCCGTAACTTTACGGGGTCGCTTCCATCGGCCTGCACGCCTATATCAACACGATGAACCTCCTCATGCCTCTCTTGATCTTCCTCGCCACCGTCGTCGCGATGGAGGGTTTCGCCTATGTCATGCACCGCTGGATCATGCATGGTCCCGGCTGGTTCCTACATGCCAGCCACCATCGCCCGCGCCTTGGCCGGTGGGAAGCCAATGACCTGTATTTCGTGATCTTCGCCCTGCCCTCCATCCTGCTGCTGCTAGGCGGCGTGCAATGGGGCTGGGGCGGCTGGGCGACGGCCATGGGTGCCGGGATCGCCGCCTATGGTGCCATCTATCTCGGCTTCCACGACATCATCGTGCATCAGCGCGTCAAGAACCGCTATGTCGCTCGCTCACCCTATATGAAACGGATCGTCCAGGCCCACCGCCTGCATCATGTGGTCGAAACGAAGGAGGGCACGGTCAGCTTCGGCTTTCTGGTCGCCCCGCGCCCGGAGGATCTGAAACGCGAACTCGCCCGCCGCAACCGTGCAGGCGTGCGCGCGCCAACCGCCGCCGATCCCATCCTGCCAGCCGAATAACGCAGCGGCCCTGCTCAGGCGGTGTAACGGGCTGCCGTTTGCCGGATTAGGGCAATCATGTTGGGGATGCCCTGCGTCCGGTTTGAACTCAGTTGATTACGCAGATCGAAGGGAGCTAGCGCCTCCTCGATATCCGCCGCAGCTATGACTGCGGGCGGCTGGTCCTGCACCGTTTGCAGCACCAGAGCGATGATCCCCTTGGTGATCGCGGCATTGCTGTCCGCCAGAAAGTGGAGCCGTCCATCGTCCAGCACGGTCGGATAGACCCATACCGCCGCCGAACAGCCGCGCACCAGCGTCGCATCGGTCTTGAGCGCGTCCGGCATCGGTTCCAGCGCGCGACCAAGATCTATCAGCAGCCGATAGCGATCGTCCGCGTCGAGGAACTGATATTCTTCCTGAATGTCGGCTAGGTTCGTCATGCCCGTCCCTATAGGGCGAAAAGGCCGACAGGTAAGCCCCCTTTGGATCAGGCTACGACCCAATCCTTGCGCAATGCCCGACCGCCCAGCGCCATGAAAAATCCGGCAAGCAGGTAGAAGCCAAGGGCTCCGACAATGGCGTAGCGCAATGCTTCAATCCCATAGACGGGGGTCAGCGCGTCGGACAGCGCGCCGACAAACCAGCTACCAAGCCCCAGCCCCACAAGATTGTTGATCAGCAGGAAGCTCGCCGCCGCACTGGCGCGCATATGGGCAGGGACGAGATGTTGCACGGCTGTCAGGACAGGGCCGAGCCAGACATAGACCAGCGCCTGTGGCACGAGGAACAGCGCAAAGGCAAAACCTACACTGTCAGAAAGAACCCCGACCACGAACAGCGGCATCCCCACCACATAGCTGATCGCAGGCACCCAGGCATAATAGGCCTTGTCCTTGCCACCCATCGCATCGCCCAGCCAGCCACCCAGCAACACGCCCGCCACTCCGCCGATCAGCAGCAGCCCGCCCAGAAACTGCCCGGCCCCCATCAGGTCAAGCCCGAAGCTGCGCATCAGCAGGCTGGGCAGCCAGAAGGCGACGCCATAGCCGCACATCGAACTGCACGCCGCGCCAACCGCCAGGAACCAAAAGCTGCGCTTGGCCGCCAATATGCCGAACACGGCGGACACGGGCGCAGCGTCGCTGGCCTGTACCGGCCGTACAGGTTCGCGCACCACCAGGCGAAAAACCGGCGCGATCAGCAGGCCCAGCAAGCCAACGACAATGAAGGCGGTACGCCACTCCACGGTCTGGGCGATATAGCCGCCGAGCAGCACGCCGCCCGCCGAACCCAGCGGAATGCCGAGCGAGTAAATGGACAGCGCCCGCGCCCGCTGATGCGCCGGGAAATAGTCGGAGATCACCGCATAGGAGGGCGCGACCCCGCCCGCTTCGCCAACACCCACGCCGATGCGGCACAGGAACAATTGCATGAAATTGCCCGCCAGACCGCACAGCGCGGTAAATCCGCTCCAGACAGCAAGGCTGACGGTGATGACCCAAGTCCGGCTGGTGCGATCGGCCAGCAGCGCCAGCGGGATCGCCAGCGTCGAATAGAGGAGCGCAAAGGCGATACCGCCAAGCGCTCCCAACTGCGTATCGCTCAGCCCCAACTCCGCCTTGATCGGCCCGGCGAGGATACCGAGAATCTGCCGGTCGAGGAAGTTGAACGTATAGACGAGCAACAGCATCGCCAGCACAACGCCGCGATAGGCGGGGGAAGCGGGGGTGGCGGATTGGTCGGTCATATGGCTTCACCCATCTCCGTTCAGTTCGAGCTTGTCGAGAACCGTTGCGCAAGGGTTCTCGACAGGCTCGAACCGAACGGAGATGAGGTGGAGATCAGAACTTGACCGTCCCGGTCAAAAACACCTGCCGGGGATTGCCGTAAAAGGCCGTCAGCGTGCCTTCGCGGCCCAGCGTGGGCGTCGGGAAACCGGCGGCATTGTTTGCCCCAACGAAGGTATAGCCCGACGTCTTATATTCCTTGTCCAGTATATTCTTGCCATGCAGGCCCAGCGTCCAGCGATCGTCGGGCGCGGTATAGACGATGCTCGCATCCCACAGCGCATAGCCCTTCTGGTCGATATAAGGGTTGGGAACTTCAAACTGATAGGTCTTGCTACGCCAAGACACGCTGCTTGCCAGAAACAGGCTTCCCGCGCCAAGGGGGGTTGTATAGCTCATTGTACCACTGGCAGTCCATTTGGGCGTATTCTGCACTTCGCGGAATGCAGCGACATCGGTCGGCACGCCACCGATATTGGTGATATATTCGCGATATTCCGCGTCGATATAGCCTATCGCAGTGGACAGGTTCAGCCGATCGCCTGGCGTCATCAGGTCACGCCCCAGCCGTGCGGTGCTTTCAAACTCCAGCCCCTTGAACCGCGCCTTGCCGGCATTGGAGACGATGCCACAGAAGGAGGGAATGCCACCAACAGAGCAAGCGACCGAACCAGGTATCTGCACGTCCTTGTAGTCGGCGTAGAAGCCAGCGACCGCGACATAGAGCGCGCCGCCCATAAAATTGCCCTTATAGCCCACCTCATAGCTGTCCACCTCTTCGGGCGCGAAGCTCAGGAAGGATGCGATTTCGCTGTCCTGCCGAATACCGTCGCCGTTGAGATCAGGCGCGTTGGTGCCGACTCCCCGCGGATCAAAGCCGCCGCCCTTGAACCCCTTGGAATAGCTTGCATATAAATTATGATCAGGGGTCGGCTTGTAACTGACGGAAAAGCGAGGCGTGAATTTCTTATATTCGCGTTCGCCGTTGAAATTGGTGCTGGGTGCGCCGAAGGCCACGCCCGCGCCGCCAAATAGCGGTGAGCCGCCACCCAGATAATTCTGCCGCAAAATATCGGCCCGCCGCTTGTCCCACGTGTAGCGGCCACCAGCCGATACGCTCAACTGATCCGAGATATCGAAGGTGAAGTCGCCGAAAATCGCGTAGGTTTCCGTATCCACATCCGCCCTGGTAAAGGCGGTGAGACCGGCCAATGTCGTGAATAGCCTCACATCGAACGCCGTGTCAGCCTTGGCATCGAGATAGTAGAAACCGATCATGCCATGCAGCGGACCTTTGTCATAGAGAAGCTGGAATTCCTGGCTCAACTGCTCGTTGAAGTAGAAGGCCGGCACATCCACGTCGACTGCTGGCAGCGCATCGAAATCGATCGGCGAGGCGCTGTCATCCTTGCGCCAGGCGCTAATCGACCGCAGCGTGACCGCGTCGCTCAGTTCAGCGGTGATGTTCATGGAGAGACCATAGGACTTCACATATTGTTTGGGATCGACCAGGCCGCCGCGCGTGTCGAACACATTGTCCAACACCGGCGCGCCCGATAGCTGGCCGGGGATCAGCCGATGGCCGCCCCGCGCGCTACTATTATCCTTGGTATAATCGCCGGTGATCCGCATCAGCACGGGCTCGCCATAACCACCCATTTCAAAGGTGGCGCGGCCCGCCCAGATATCCTTGTTGTAATTTTCATCGCCCGTGGTGAGATTGTCGCCAAAGCCGCCGCGCGACAGACGGGCAAAGGCCCCACCGACGCGGATCAGGTCGCTCAATGGTGCCGACACGCTGATGATGCCGTCGGCCTGGTCATAGCTGCCATAGGTGCCCTTGAGCTTGAGCGAAAATTCCTGCGGCAGCATCTTGGTCACATATTTGACCGCGCCGCCGATGGTGTTGCGACCATAAAGCGTACCCTGCGGCCCGCGCAGCACTTCGATTCGCTCGACATCGTAAATGTCGAGGACCGCGCCCTGCGGCCGGTTGAGATAAACATCGTCGAGATAGATGCCCACGCCCTGTTCAAAGCCCGAAACCGGGTCTTGCTGGCCCACGCCGCGGATGAAGGCGGTCAGCGTCGAATTGGTGCCGCGCGAGGCTTCCAGCGTGGTGTTGGGCGTCATGTTGGCAAGGTCGGTAATGTCGATCGCTCCGCCCCGTTCCAGTGCGTCGCCGGAAAAGGCGCTGACCGCGATCGGTACGCTGATCAGCGTTTCCTCACGACGGCGGGCGGTGACAACGATAGCGGCCTCCTCTTCGACTGCGGGCGCGGCAGCGTTCTGAGCGAGGGCAGGGATGGCCAATATGCCGCTCCAGGCGGCGGAGGCAAGGGCGATGGCGCGGATGCTGCAATGGGCCTTCATGGTCGGTCCTCTCCTGAAAATGGGGTGCCCAATCTGCCGGGGCACTTACCGTTGCCCGATTCAATAATGAAAGTTGAACCATCTTTCAACTTGAAATAGAGAGACGCAGACAAGGCCGGTTCAGTGCGGCAAAAAGAACACAGATTTTGCGAGGAGTGGACATGGCCGAGGATGCCACCGCCAAGGATGACAAGACGCCGCGTACCGCCAGAGGCGAGCGCACGCGCCATGCGCTGCTGGCAGCCGCCGCACAAGAATTTGGCGAAAAGGGTTTTCATGATGGCTCGATCAGCGGCATCACCCGTAGGGCTGGCTGCGCGCTGGGCAGTTTCTACACCTATTTCGACAGCAAGGATGATATCTTCCGCGCGCTCGTTGCCGACATGTCGGGCCAGGTGCGCGATTATGTCGGCCCGCGTATTGCCGACGCTCGCAATGGTATCGAGGCGGAACGGATAGGCCTTCTAAGCTTTTTGGAGTTCGCACGCGAACATAAGGAAATCTACCGCATCATCGATGAAGCCGAGTTCGTCGATCAAGCCGCCTATCGCGCTCATTATGAAAATACGGCATCGCGCATGACAGCCCGACTGACCAAGGCGGCGGCGCGTGGTGATGTGCGCGCTGATGTTGAGGAAGTTCATGCCTGGGCGATCATGGGCATGAATGTGTTTTTGGGCCTGCGTTTTGGCGTTTGGGATGACAGCCGCCCGGCCGATGAGATCGCCGCCATTGCCAACGCGCTGGTGGAACGCGGCATTGGCACCAAGGCCTAGGGAAAACAGCGGCGGCGAATCGCGGTTCGCGCCGTCATATGCTTATCATCCTGTTTCCGGTAGTTCCGGCCGGCCGCGATCTTCATGGCTCACCCCCGATCGCAGCCTGTCCATCCAGTCCGTGCCGGTGCATAGGCCAAGCATGGCAGTCGCATCCCACTTCGCGAGAATAAGGGGTATTTCCGATTGTGCCATCGGTCTTCCAAACCCAAGTTGGACAGCGCTGGCGGAACGCGCAGTGAACACGAGATCGTAAGTACTTGATTTTGCTAGGGTCGAGTTT